>JAVBYL010000010.1 GCA_030824035.1 Humidesulfovibrio sp. | reverse complement strand
GGATGGCTCGTCTTGATCCACGTCGTTGCCATGGGCACCTTCCTGTCAGGCACGGGGCGCGCGTAGCGCTGCGAATCCCCTTACCTGAGTTTGTCCCACTATAGTCCCACGTTTTGAGGTCAAATCATGGGGTATTGAGTGAAACCGTCTGAAGGTTGCCTAGCAACTAATCACTGTATTTGCAACGGTATTGTGGGAAAATGTTGTGCCGTATGAACACTAAATGTACGGACTGAAAATCCCCGTGTGGGGAGTTCAATTCTCTCCCTCGGCACCAGAGAAACCATGGGCTTCAGCCAACCGGCTGAAGCCCTTTTCTTTTTGCATTTCGGGGTGTTCCCGACATCGAGAAAAATCGAGGGCTTCGACGACTCGGACTCAATGGGTCCAATGCGGTGGTCCAATTGGCCGCCGAGAGAGGTCGTCATGAGCGAGGCCCGCCACTACGCCCGCCACATCATGCTCAAGAGGTCGGTCTGGCACTTCCGCATGGTCGTTCCGCTGGACTTGAGGAGCACCGTCGGGCTATCCGAGGTCCGCATCAGTCTCCGCACGGGGTATGCCCGTCGGGCCGCCGTAAAGGCCCGCAGGCTTGCCGCTGCTGGCGAGGCGATGTTCAATCGCATCAGGAAGAAGGAACTGCCCGACATGGACCGACGCGAACTAGCACGGATGATCAAGGTCTACTTCCAGCAGCACCTCGACGATTACGAGGATCACATGGTCATGAACGGACCGGACACCGAGGAGAGGCACAAGGAGTCGCTGGCCGAACTCGGAGCCATTCGGGAGCGTGTGCAGAAGAGCATAGCCCTGCGCCGGTACGACACGGTGAGCGAGGATGTCGCCCGCTTCACACGGGACAACGGACTGGACGCCGCCCCGGATTCGCCGGAGTACCGCACCATCGCCCACGAAATCCTGAAGGCAAATCTGGACATGCTGACGGTGCTCTTCCATCGCCAGCAGGGGGACTACAACAGCGAGGACGCGCTACTGGCGAAATATGCCGGGGAAGATGCGCCAACAACAACAACCGCCCAGCCCGCCCCCGTGGAAGTAACGCCGCCCGGCATTACGCTGTTCGAGCTGATCGACAAGTTCTGCGAGTTCAAAACCAAGACGGGAAAATGGACGGGGAGGGGGATCAAAGAGAATCCGAGGAAGTTCTTCCTCCTCAAGTTCATTCTCGGTGATGCACCGGCGTCATCCATCAGCGCCGATGCGGCCATGGATGTGTTCGACTGTTTCCAGAGGTTGCCGCTACGGCTTGATGCAAAGCGGTATGCGGGGCTTCCGTTGGAAGCGATCATCTCCATGAAGCACGAAAAGAGGTTGACGGTTAAGACCATCAATCTCCACATGGAATGGGCATCCGCGCTTTTCAAGCAGGCCATAAAATGGGGGCATGTCGATCGCAATTTCTTCGATGGGCTTCGCCTGTCGGATGACGAGTCGGATGACGAAAAACGCTTGCCGTTTGAGGTTGACCATCTGCGTTCCATCTTCGCCCCCGAAGTGTTCTGGGAGAACTGCAAAAAGGGAGTCGAGCAGTTTTGGTTGCCCGTTCTGGCTCTCTTCACAGGAGCGAGGATGGAGGAACTTGCGCAGCTTTGGGTCGAGGACGTGTACGAGATGGAAGGAGTGCTCGTTCTGGACATCAACGACAATGGACCCAAGCGGCTCAAGAACAAAACGGCCCGCAGGAAGATACCGCTGCTCGATTTCATCCGACATGACTTGGGGTTCGAGGAGTTCGTCAAGGCGCAGAGTAAGGCCGGACACCAGCGCATCCTACCCCATCTTCCCTACACCCAGATGCGCTTCGGCCACAAGCCGTCACGGGATTTCAACAGGTACCTCCGCAAGCTGGGATTCGAGAAGGAGCACGTCTTCCACTCGTTCAGGCACACCGTCATCGATTCGCTGCGCAACAAGGACATCAGGGATGATGTGATCGCCAGTATGACCGGCCATTCGAACGGAGCAAACCTCCCTATACCCAAGAACTACAAGGGACACCACAAGGTGTTGTTCATCGTGGAGAAGGTGCTCCCGCACATAGGCTATGACTTCGATCTGAGCCACTTGCTCGAGTGGCGGAAGCATGTCACAGTGTAGGCGGTTGAGCGGTGCCGAAGCTTCTTGTGGCACCTGAAGAGAAAAGTTAAAGATTGTAGGCATGAAACACAGACTGATCGACCTCTTCGCCGGGTGCGGCGGCATGACGCTGGGCTTCGTTCATCCCGAATTTTGCGGGAAGTTCGAGAGCGTCTTTGCGCTCGACTGTGATCCGGCAGCCGTGCGCAGCTACAGGGCCAACTTCGGCGACCATGCCGAGTGCGGGGAGGTTGAGGAACTGGCCGCGAGCGAGCGGATTCCGAAGGCGGACATCGTCATCGGCGGGCCGCCCTGTCAGGGGTTCAGCCTCCTCAACAAGAAGAAAGAGGGCGATCGGCGGCGGGCCTTGTGGGAGCCGTACATGGACATCGTGGCTCGTTCCGGGGCGCGGATGTTCGTGATTGAGAACGTGCAGGGGCTGCTCAAGTCGGACGAGCACGACAGGATCAAGGCTCGGGCCGCTGGGCTGGGATTCGACACCGTGTCCGCCCTGCTCAATGCGGCCGACTACGGGGCTCCACAGACCCGCAAGCGGGCCTTCATCGTGGGCTGGAAGAGGCTGGAAGTCGATCCGCCTTCCTTCCCCCCCATGCCGACCAACACTTCGGAGGCGACCAACAGGGGCCTCCCGCGTTGGCGCACGGTTCGCGACGTGATCGGCGATCTCCCGGAGCCCGAAGGCTTCGACATCAGGGACGAACCCGCACCGCTGAACCTCCACTTCCGCAGAACCCCGACCCCCAAGAGTCTGAATCGATACAAGGCCGTGCCGCCCGGAGGCAACAGGTTCGACCTCCAGCGCAACGCCCCGTCGCTGACGCCAGCCTGCTGGATCAGGAAGACCTCGGGAGGGACCGACCTCTTCGGTCGTCTGTGGTGGGATCGCCCGTCCGTGACCATCCGCACGGAGTTCTTCAAGCCGGAAAAGGGCCGCTACCTCCATCCGGAGCAGCACCGCCCAATAACGCACCGCGAGGCTGCCCGCATCATGGGCTTCCCCGATGAGTTCGTCTTCACGGGAACCAAGATCGAGATTGCCCGGCAGATCGGCAACGCCGTCCCGCCAGACTTGGCCGCCGCCGTGGCCGAAGTGGTCGCCGGGGTGCTCTCGGCAAAGGCTCGAAAGGCCGCCTAGCCTTCCTCTCCCTTCCTGTGCCGCTTGTCGTGGCAGATGTTGCAGAGCGTGATCAGGTTTTCGGCCGTGTTCGCGCCGCCGTCCACATGATGCTGGGCGTGGTGGGCCTCAAGATGTCTGGGGTCCGAAGAATTCCACAGGCCGTGCGTCCACCCGCAGTCCCGGCATGCGTGTCCGTCCCGCATGTAGACTTCACGGCGCACGGCATCCTTGATGGTCCGATCGTGCTCCGGAGCCTGACGATCTTCCTCCAGCACGTACATGCTCACGGGAAGGTCGGGTCTGCCGGTATTCTTTGTGATGATGGGCCAACCGAACTCGGTTCGGAGTTCACGGGTCCGCCGCGCCCATTCGCTCCTGTTGTCGGCCACGTAGCGAAGTTCTTCGCCTGAGACCTGCTTGCCCACGTTCATCCGGAGATACTTGAGGATTTTGTCGCGGACCGACAGCCCCTTCTCCTTGCGGATTTCATTGGCCACGTTCCAGCGGTACGCCGCATCCCGGTCCTGTTCAGCGGAGAGGAGCATGTAGTCGTCGGGCTTCATGCTTCCGAGTTCGGTCTCCTCGCCGCATTCCTCGTCATCGGCCATGTCCTTGGCCGTGTAGCCGGTGATGATCTTCCAGCCGTGCTCGACGCGCAGCTCCCGGATGCGCCGGGCGTACTCGCTGATCCCGCCGATGACCATCAGCTCCTCGCCTTCGATGACCACGCCCACGTACTTGAGCAGGTAGCGGAGGATGCGGTCGCGGGCCGCCTTGGCCGTCTCGTCGCGGAGCAGGGAGCTTCCCAGATCACGGAGCAGATGATTGGCCGGGATGAGTGCGCGGACTTGCTGGCGCAGTTCACTGCTTTGCAGGTGCTTTTCGAAGTCGGTCAGAAGATCGACCAGAGAAGAGCGCAGGGTTTCGGGATCACCCAGAGAGGAGCGTCGTGCCATTCTGACCGCCTATCGGGGCAGGAAGGCCGTCAGCCTTGCCGCCAGTTCGTCGAGATTCTTGGTCTCACATTCCCAGATCACCAGACACTTGTACCCAAGCTCGTCGAGTTCCACAATCTTCTTCGGGTCGCGGGCCTTGTTGCCAGCGAGCTTCTTCTCCCAGAACCCGACGTTGCTCTTGGGCATGGTCGCCCGCTTACAGCCTTCATGCTGGTGCCAGAAGCAGCCGTGAACGAAGATCACGGCCTTCCAGCGGGGAAGTACGATGTCCGGGGTGCCGGGAAGGTCTCGACGGTGGAGCCGGAAGCGGTAGCCCAAGGCATGGAGCAACCTGCGGACACGAAGCTCGGGCTTGGTGTTTTTCTCCTTGACCAGCCCCATGATTCGACGTCGTTCTTCTGCTGAGATCGTGTCCATCATACCTATGCGATGTTTCGATTGATCATTGTCAAATAATGCTCGGCGAGTGCGCAGGCAAATCGTTTTAGTGCTTCAACAGATAATCGCGCGGTGAAGCCATTGTCTCTGAAGACAAAAGCGACGATTCGCCCATTGTCATTGATTGCTTCAAGCCTTGCATGTGCAACGCTGTTTCGCATCTGTCGGACTATATTTTTCAGAGTCAGTCCACGCCTATTATCATGCACTCGAAAGTAGCCACTCAGAAGGCCCCAATGGTGTTCTCGATCGTTCACTCTGATGTCAGGAAGGATTTCCTGCTGCCGCTCTGCTTCTCTTGGCAGAAGGAGCAATCCGGTTAAGCAATTGAGCAACAGGGTCTCGGTATAAAGCCCGTCGTATTCGTTTAACAAGGCGAGGGTTCTTTGTGGAAACTCTGCTTGCAGATCGTACATTTCACCCATGATTTTACCCTTGTGACTAGCGGTGGGAATTAACCTCCCGAGAGGGAGGGTATGTGCTCAGATTTTCATCGTAGGGAGTCCCGAGGACATGTTCATGCTGGCTGAGGTGTGTCTTTCGAGCACCCAAACACTTGTTGAGCTTGACGAGTACGAAAGGCGTTGATCACCTCGTCCCGTACTTGATGCAGGGCTACCATTGCCTTGTTGTAATTTCTCACATCGAACTGGTCATCGTGAAAATCACTGGTGCCAGTGTCCCACATGTGGAAGCGATCTCGAATTCCCTTGAGCTCAAGCAATGTTGCTTTGTCGGCATCCGAGAACTGATAAATGCCATGGTCTGCTATAGCGTCAAGGAGTTGTGAGAAGTTGTATTTGTTTGGCGATTTGAGGTAGTAGTCACAGCTACTCGCCTTGTTGCAGACAGCCTCGTTCCTAATGCAATGATCGTGGACTGTTTTCACCAGCCCGCACAAAATCGACTCAATAATTGAAACTACGTGCGCTGTTGCTGTTCTGTAGAAAACATTTCCGACGGTGAAGTCGCCAAGGTTAAATCTGCCGACAATGTAGCTAAGAAAGTCTGTGAACTGCAGTGCGTATGCGATGTTGTTTCTTGTGCTCAGATCGTGAATGGAAGGTGGCAGTTGGTACGCCCGGCGAAAATGGTTCGCAGTCCGAATATAGCCAGAAGGAAGCCAAATTTTGTCTTTCGGTGCCACTGGAGGCTGTTGGATGGGGCAATCAATTCCGTTTTCCCTGAGCAAGGTCTCACAGTCGTGAAGTATCCTTTCTGCTTCTTTCAGCTTGGCCTTATAGGTGTTCAACCAATCCGGCATAAGACCTCCCCACCAGCCAATATAAGTGACCGACTACAGGTACCTGTCTTTTGTGCATGGGTCAATTCTGCTTGCGAGTAATCGTTGTGCCAAAAGCGAATTGGACATTTGGGTATACCCTCACGTCCAGTGGACAAGATGTGGACAGATGAGTTGACTTCTGGGGTTATGTCCGGTAGTCATGCGCAACGTCTTAGATGCAAATGTCCACAAGCGAACACCACAGAGGTTCCCGCGATGACGACCGAGAGCAGCTCCACCCGCCGCAACATCTTCGCCTACTGCCGCGTCTCGACCCTTGACCAGAACCCGACCATGCAGGTGGAGGCCATCAAGGCCCGATATCCTGAGGCCATCGTCCGTGAAGAGACGGCGAGTGGAACAAGCATGAGCGGAAGGCCCGTGCTGGAACTGCTCATGCAGATGGTCGGGCAAGGGGACAAGTTGGTGGTCTGGAAGCTCGACCGTCTCGCCCGCAATATGCTCGACCTGCTCAAGCTTGTGGAGGGACTGGAGGCCAAGGGCGCATCGCTGGAGGTGTTGGACCAGCAGATCGACACATCCACTGCCAGCGGGAAGGCGTTCCTCCAGATGCTGGGCGTGTTCGCGGAATTCGAGACGAACCTGCGCAGGGAGCGACAGTTGGCCGGAATCGCCAAGGCCAAGGCAGAGGGGCTGTACAGGGGGCGTCCAGAGAGCATCGACAAAGACACGATCCGGCGGATGCTGGCCGAAGGTTCCAGCCACGCGGCCATCGCCAAGAAGCTGGGGTGTTCCCCCAAGACGATTCAGCGGGTGCGCAAGGAGATGAAAGAGTAGGGTTTTTGCATGGCTCGGCATCAACCCGATATGATGCTTTGAGCCCCAAGCTGGGTGGAAAATATGATGCTTTGAGACCCAAGGCTTGGGGGTTGTGGCACCATATTGTGAGCGTTCTGATCCGCGCCAGCATGGCCATGCCTCCCCACACGGGCAGCTAAACCGAAGAAAATCGGGGTGATGTGCCGTAATGAAAAGCGGACGCATCAAAGTGCGGCAAGAGAGAGTGGGAGCGCCGAGCCCAATATGATGCTTTGAGCCCCAAGCTGGGTGGAAAATATGATGCTTTGAGACCCAAGGCTTGGGGGTTGTGGCATCATATTGTGAGCGTTCTGATCCTCGCTAGCATGGACCATGCCTCCCCACACGGGCAGCTAAACCAAAGAAAGTCGGGGTGATGTGCCGTAATGAAAAGCGGACGCACAAAGGGCGGCAAGAGAGAGTGGGGAGCGCCGAGCCCAATATGATGCTTTGAGCCCCAAGCTGGGTGGAAAATATGATGCTTTGAGCTCCAACTCGGGCAGATGCCATCGGCTAACCGGCTTGAACTTATTCCTTTCCCAAGCGCCTTCAGCGTGACATAAACGGGCAGCGAACAACGCTCCGCATTTGGGCCCACGATCAGGCCGTTCGGGATAATTGAGGGACGGGACCGGATGCGGCTACAGGTCCGAACCGGTTTCCCCCTTACCTTGGAAGATGTACTGCATATCGGCACATGGCCGTACAGCATTCTCAGAGGCCATTACGACACCCCCAACCAACACGAATCCACCATGTACAGGCTCACCCTCGGACCACGGATCATCGTTGGCGCGGACCTCGCCAAGAAGAACCTCCTCAAGAAGGTCAAGTCAGCAACTCAGGCCCGGCAGCCGAAGACAAGAACATCGGCTGAGCCTAGCTTCTCCCGACGCAGCAGGAACAACCTGATAAAGGCGCTCAACGGTCTTTCCAAACTGCCCGAAGTCCTGCTCACCCTGAGCTATCCCGACGGCGTGAACACCGACCCCAAGCAGTGGAAGACGGACCTCGACCGCCTGAACCGCAGGCTCAAGTACCAATTCCCCGAATCGTGGTGGATATGGCGGATCGAGCCACAGGGGCAAAGCGGGAAGCCGCATTATCACATCGTCGGCTCAACGGGGCAGCGAACGGACCCCCATGACCTGTGGAAATGGCTTCAGGAACGTTGGTGCAGAATCGTTGGGCTGGACCCGAAGAAGGATCAGTTCGCCACCAACGTGAAGGAGATCAAAGGCGACTTGGGCAAGCTGGAACGCTACATCAGCGCACCAGAGACAGGACCGTACATGGGGTACCGGGAAGGTTGGCTCAAGCTCACCAATCGATGGGGCAAGATGAACGGGGCCAACATCCCCGTCGCGGCCCTGACCTCATACGAGGTGGGACAGGAGACCTTGGGCGACATCAAGGACATGGTCCTCGGCAGCATCCGGACCCAGATCGGGGAACTGGAAGGCAAGCTCGCGGCCATGACCGATACGACGGCGTACAGGGACAGGATCACCTTGGAGAGGGCCATCAAGGGAAAGAAGGACTACATCTATCGCATCCGGTTCACGGGCGACTTCTTCTCCATCCTCGCGCCTGAACACATCGAGCTTATCCAGAAGATGCTGGAGCACAGGAAGGCCAACGGCACTCTTTGACTCCCCCCTTGGGAAAAGCCCTCGGCAGGGGAAGGGGTGCATGTCGCGCCGAAATTTTGGAGGGCTGTTTTTCGGGGAAAGGTGCTCACCCCAACTCTTCCCAAGTGACAACAGGGCTGAAGTTCAGTCCCACCACCCGCCGTAGTGCTTTGCCATGATCCGGAACAGCAGGTCGATGCCCTGCTTTCCAAGCATCCTGATACGCCTCGTACGCCAACGGTACTCCCTCGCTTCGAGAGTCTTGTCCTTGTCGGATGAGACACCTTAGCGACGACTGCGGATCATTCCCGGACGCCGTTGGGCAGAGAAGCGGCCTCACAACTCGAAGAATGAGGGTGGGCAGTGTTGTTTTCCGGTAGGCCAACAGCCAATGCACCTGATGTTCTTCAAAATTGACGGCTGGTTATAAAAAACTGCTGTTTCTCCGCCACTCGCGTCCGTGACAATTATGTGGACTTCATTAGGAAGGGTCGTATCCAACAACCCTTTTACCGAAGGAGTCTCGAATGAGCAAGAAAAGCAAACCCATGACCCCCAAAGATGCGTCGCGTATCCAGAGCGCCGAGGCCAAGACCGGAGGCGGCAAGGTGACCAAGGGAGGCTTCGCTGCCCGTGCGCAGGCTGGGGCGGATTCCAACGCCAAGACCGGCAAGTAGCGGGACAGGGGGCGGGGCAGCCCGCCCCCCATTCCTCTTGGAGGGGAAATGCTTTATTGCAACGACAAGGATGTTGATAAGGTCGTCCGGTTGCTATTGCAAAAGGGGTGGGCTTTCCGACGGCAGAAGAAGCACGGACTGCTGATAGCCCCTTCCGGACATAAGGTGACGGTTTCCTCAACACCCAGTTGTTCACGCACACTCCAGAACTTCATGTCTCAGATACGCTGGGCAGAGCGAGATTCACATGGCTAAGACCCGCCAGCAACACAACAGAGAACGTCAGAAAGCAGTGCCACCGCTTTTCACGGCACCCGAGGTGCTTCGAGCCATAGCGCTCGCCCTGGACACCAAGGGGATGAATCGTGAGGTCGGCAAGGCCATGGACGAGTATGTGAGTAAGGGGCGATATATCCATGATACCCACCGCAGACTTCTTAAAGACGGTGTGGTCGAACCGATCAGCAAGTGGATGACGCCCGAGACGAAGAGGCATTTTGCCCTGCTGATCGATTCCGTGGTTACACGTTACCACCAGTTGGTCTTGCAGTTTCCCTGCTACGAAAGACGCCGAAGGGATGTTGGCAGGAATATCATCCTGCTGTGTATACCACTGGTGATGGACGTATTGGAACCTTTCATCGAGCGGCTGCGTTTGCCTACGCTGGAGTCGATTCTCGAATGGAGCAACCCTGTCGGTGCTGCAATTGCGTGGCTGAAAAGAGAATGCCCAGATCGGGAGACGGCAGCAAAGGACTTCACAATCGAGAAGGACGTGACGGACTACGTCAGGAAGTGGGCTACCGGAACATCACTGCCTTCGGCAAAGTCGCTCTTGGTATTCACTGGACTCATTGAGGAAGAGAACCGTGAAAGAGCGTTGGTTCTGTTGTTTGTCGCTCGGGCCTTTGCTCATGCGTACAGCACGAATAGAGCCTTGCGAGATCAAATATTGTGCCTTTACTCGACGTCGGGACAAGCAATAGATCTTGCTCGTCTAGGCGTTGATGAGGTTAAGCCGTCACGTGAATTCCATATGTTCATGGAGTCGATGCTCAAGCTGGACATGTTGCGTCAAGAGAAGAACAAGATTCATGGAACAAAAAGCGCCATACAGGCCGGTCTTGCGAACATGGTCCAGTACCACCGTCAGTCAGGTCTTCCCCCTTCCTCCAGATGGGCTTTGAGCCTTGTCGCCGCACGGGCGGCCGTGGCCGATGGTCGGTTGCAGCAGGCCTTGACGGCATACAAGCAAGCTTTCGACGAAGGGTTGTATTCCGCAGGCGATTATCAAGTCGACATCATTGATGAGGCTCTTTGTGTCACATCCATGCAGGAGGATGTGCGGTTTCTGGAAAAATTGAAGAGTCAAGCAATCGTCTTCGGCATGATGGAGCACCTTGAAAAGGACGATCATGATCCCCGCATTGCAGGCAGCGGCCGCCGGGATAGCTACTTTGTCGAGGACTGGGAAATCAAGCGTTGGCGCGAAAGATACCATGCGATCTTCCCCGCGAGTTGCAGATTCATAGATGCCGCTGAAATGCCTGGAGCACCGGAAACTCCATTCATCATCATCAATCCTGACGAACATCCTGAACCTGATCTCAAACACCCTAACCGCGTTGTTCAGTATAGCGAGACGGGCTGCCGCTATCGGATACCTCAGATTCACTGGTTCGCTCTCAGAAATGACTTGGACTCGGTGAAACAGTTGCTCGGGAAGGGCGCGGAGTATGTCCCGCCGTGGAAGGACGACGGGGATTCGTTGTTGCATATCTCTGTCAGGCGAATGGGAGTGATTGATACAGTGTCTCCCCCGGACGACAGGTTGTTCCAACTCGTTGTTGCCATGCTAGAGGAGCAGTATGCCGACTCCAAGCATCGTGCTGAAATTCAAAAAATGATCAAGACGCCACTTGTAAAAAAGCAAGCAACGGTGCTCGGGAGCGCTGTGGAAACCTGTCGCCCAGATGTGGTGAAGAGAGTCTTGGGTTTAGGAGCACCTGTGGATCAACGGCATACCGTGAGTGGGCTGACGCCACTGTATTGGCTCTGCCAAGTGGCGTACTCTCAGCGGAGCCCTGACAAGTGGATGCAAACCGTCGAGCATGAACGATTGCGTATGGATTCAGCCCAGCGCGAAGAGGTGAATAGGAGATTCGGGATTCCATTCATGCCACGACAGTCGTCAGAGCACGCTTTCGAAATTCAGGCTGAGTTGGCACCGTGTCGGATGAAGACTCGTAGGGTCATCAATCGTGCTGCATTGATTGCGATTGCCCGCATCCTTCTTGAAAAAAAAGCCGATGCCAACGCTTGTCACGACATCAATGGGGTGCAGGGTCGGACACCGCTCATGATGGCCGTAGAGGCAAATGACCTTGAACTGTTCGATCTCATGGTGAGCTTCGGAGGCGACATCAAACGGACATGCCTTTCAACCATTGACCACCACACGTACACGTGCATGGACATTGCCCGTCGTTCTGGGGCGGGTGATGTGCTTCGTCGGCTGAGGCTGATGTATGCACCACAGTGATCCAGCTTGATGATGGTGGTACATTGGGGTACAATCCACTGGTACAAAGTTCGAGGAAGCCACGCCGGGCAGGAAGAGTTTTCGTTTTATCCCGGCATGTTGGCGAAGCCTGATTCCGTTTCTCTCCCTCGGCACCAGAGAAATCAGCCCCTTACGATGGAAGTCGTAAGGGGTTTTTCGTTGTGGGCGGGGATTTTGTGCTACCCCTGTCCATCCTTGCGCGACGACAGGCCACCCGCCGCTGAAACTTTTCAGAGGCCTTGCCCATGTCGTGCAGCAGCCCGCAGGCGCGGCCCCAGGGGGCGGCGTTGAACGCCGAGGCAAAGGCTTCAGCGCGGCGGGCACCCCCAAGCAAGTGGTCTCGCAAGGATTGCCCAGGCCGGGCCAGCTTCTCGTTTTTATCGCCACCACCCGGCTCTCCGTGAGGGGGTGCGGTGCAACTGTCTTCCTGCATGGACATGCCGTGGCTCCTTATGGAATGGCTACATGGACCACCGCCGCACCAGGTGGTCCAAAGCGCGCCACAGACTTTTGCATTCTCAAACAGCCATGTCTATACATGGAGGCACTCCAGCCCGATTATTGAACCCTTTGCTCTGGATGAGCTTGCGACGCGCACGCGTGGGGTAAAACTAGTGCCCCGACCTCACCGAGATGCGGTTATCGACGGACTTCACGCCTGGGGTTGCGCGGGCGATCTCGACCGCCCGTTTCAGCTGGTCCTGCTCGTGGGTGTAGCCGCCGAGAATCACCACGCCATCAAACGTTTTGACGTCCACCTGCACGTTGCTGAGGGGGTATTCCTCGGCCAGCGCCGCGGTGATGGCGGCATTGACGGCGGCGGTGATCGCCGCGTCTGCCCCGCGCGGGGTCGGGCGGGTGCGAGCGGCCAGCACCGCCAGCAGCACCGCCGCCAGAATGACGCCGAAAAACAGGAAAAAGGCCGTTTGCGCGCTCATGCCCACCACCTCCGGAAACGTGTCTGCCGTGGCCATATATGCCGAGCCGCGCTGGCGGCGTCAAATGGCTCCCCGCAGCATAAAGAGCAACGCCTGCGCCCTTGTCAGGGAAGGCGGGTTGGGTGTAAGCCTCGGAGTCATATTCACTTTTCACGTTATGCGGCGCACCCGCCGCAAGCTGGCTCACCAGGACAATGAGGGGGAAAGCATGATCAGCACCACGTTGTTTCCCGGACGCTACGTGCAGGGCGGCGGCGCGCTGTCCTGCCTGGGCGGGGAGCTGGCCCGCCTGGGCGGCCGACACCTGTTCATCTGCTCCCCCCACCCCCTGAAGCACCTGCTGCCGCCCTTGCTGCCCGAGGTGGAGCAGGCGGGGGCCGTGCGTGTGGAACGCTTCGGCGGGGAATGCACGGACCAGGAGATCGAGCGGCTCCTTGCCGCGGCCCTGGAGTTCGGCGCGCAAACCGTGGCAGCCCTGGGCGGGGGCAAAACCCTGGATGCGGCCAAGGCCGTGGCCGCCCGGGCGGGAATCCCCGTGGTGGTGGTTCCCACCATCGCATCCACAGACGCGCCGTGCAGCTCCGTTTGCGTGATCTATTCCCCGGAAGGCATATTCCAGCGGGTGGACCTGCTGCCCCGCAACCCGGAGGTGGTGCTGGTGGACACCGAGGTCATCGCCCAGGCCCCGGCGCGGTTCCTGGTGGCGGGCATGGGCGACGCCCTGGCCACCTGGTTCGAGGCCGAGAGTTGCCGCATCAGCCGAGGGCGCAACATCCCCGGCGCAGTGGGCTCCATGACCGCGCACGCCCTGGCCAGGCTTTGCTACGAGACCATCCGCGACTGGGGGCCAGCGGCGCTCACCGCCTGCGAGGCCAAGCTGGTCACCCCCGCACTGGAGCGCGTGGTGGAGGCCAATGTCCTGCTCAGCGGCCTGGGCTTTGAGAGCGGCGGGCTGGGCGCGGCCCACTCCATACACAATGGCCTGACGGCCCTGCCCGCAGTGCTGGGCCGCAGCCACGGCGAAAAGGTGGCCTTTGGCGTGCTGGCCTCCCTGTACCTCACGGACAAGCCCCTGGCCCTCATCAACGAAGTGTTCACCCTGTGCGGCGTTCTGGGCCTGCCCACCACCTTTGCGGACCTGGGCCTGGAGGGGGTGGCGGACCAGGACCTGCTCCGCGTGGCCGAAAAGACCTGCGCACCCGGCGAGAGCATCCACAACGAGCCCGTGGAGATAGGGCCGGGCGTGGTGCTCTCCGCCCTCAAGGCCGCCGATGCCGAGGGCCGCCACCGCAAGCGGGCCAGGGCCTAGCCGACCTCTTGGACCGGGCTAGCCGCCCGCGCCCCGCCGACCGCTCACGCCCAGGCGCCTCAGAATCTTCTGCAGGCTCACGCGCTCCAGGCCGGAGACGCGCGCGGCCTCGCTGACGTTGCCGCCGGTTTTTTCCAGCACCTGCTCCACGTAGCGCCGCGTGAACTCATCCAGCACATGGGCCTTGGCCTGCTTGTAGGGCGCCAGGGGCTCGCCCTGGCCAGCGGCGCAGCAGTCGGCCACGCCGCCCCCGGCCTGCCGCAGGTGGGGCATGTCGACCTGCCCGCTGGGGCAGAACACGGCCAAACGGCGCACCAGGTTCTGCAACTCGCGCACGTTTCCCGGCCAGGGCCGCGCGGCCAGGCAGGCCACCACCTCCGGGCCAAGGGATTTCTGCGGCAGCTTCATCTCCCTGCAGGCCTGGTCCAAGAAAAACGCGGCCAGCAGCGGGATGTCCTCGCGCCTTTCGCGCAGGGGCGGGCTGGACACGGTGAGCACGTTGAGCCTGTAGAACAGATCCTGCCGGAACAGGCCGCCCTGGATGCGCGCTTCCAGGTCCTGGTTGGTGGAGGCCAGGATGCGCACGTCCACCCGCGCGGTGTCGCTGGAGCCCACGGGCCGCACCTCGTGCTCCTGCAGCACGCGCAGCAGCTTGGTCTGCACGCTCATGGGGATGTCCCCGATTTCGTCGAGGAGGATGGTGCCGCCCTGGGCCGCCACGAACAGCCCCCGGCGGGCCTTGTCCGCGCCGGTGAAGGCGCCCTTGACGTGGCCGAAGAGCTCGCTCTCCAGCAGGTGTTCCGGAATGGCCGGGCAGTTCACGGTAACGAAGGGCCGGGCCGAGCGCGGGCTGAGGCGGTGGATGCTGGCCGCCACCAGCTCCTTGCCGGTGCCGGACTCGCCGCGCACCAGCACCGTGTAGTCCGAGGCCGCCACCGCGGCGATGGCTTCCTTGAGGCGCTGCATGGCCGGGCTTGCCCCCACGAGGCTGCGGTCCAGCTCGGGCCGCCGGGCCAGCTCGCGCAGGGCGCTGTTTTCGCCCAGCAGGCGCGCGCGGTCCAGGCCGCGCCCAACGGCGCGGTACAGCTCGGCCTTGTCCACGGGCTTGGTGAGGAAGTCGTACGCCCCGGCCTTGAGGGCGGCCACGGCGGCCTCCACGCTGCCATGCCCGGTGAGCATGATGACGGTGAGGCCGGGGTCGAGCTCCAGGGCCTGGCGCAGCAGCTCCTGGCCGTCCTGGCCGGGCATGCGCAGGTCGGTGAGCATGAGCCCCACCTCGCCGCCGCCCAGCTGCTCCAGCGCCTCGGCCGCGCTCCCGGCCAGCAGGCACTCCGCCTCGGCAAAGCCCGCGCCGATGAGCCGCGCCAGGCCCTGGGCAAAGTCGCGCTCGTCGTCCACAAGCAGTATGCGCTGGCTCATCTAGGCCTCCTCCCCGCTGTTCGCGGCATCCTTGCCTCCGGCCAGTGCACTAGGCGGTGCAACTGGCGGTGCAATTGGCAGTCGCACGGTGAACACCGCCCCGCCCCCTGGGGCGTTCTCCACCGCAAGGGTGCCGCCCAGGTCGCCCACCAGGCCGTACACCACAGCCAGGCCCAGGCCCGTGCCCTTGCCCACCTCCTTGGTGGTGAAGAACGGGTCGAACACGCGGTCCAGGTGCTCCGGGGCTATGCCGGGCCCGTTGTCGGCCACGGTGATGCGCACGAAGCGCCCCTCCGGCTCCGCGCCCATGCTGACGCGCACGTGTCCGGCGCCTTCCGGCACCGCGTCCAGGGCGTTCATGAGCAGGTTGGA
>JAVBYL010000003.1 GCA_030824035.1 Humidesulfovibrio sp. | reverse complement strand
TCGTGACCTTCTTGATGCTCATGAATATGGCTCATAATCCGTTCACCACTCTGGCGGCGGCGCAGGCTGCGCCGTAGCCGTTGTCGATGTTCATGATGGCCACGCCCGGTGCGCAGCTCGACAGCATGCTGGCCAGGGCCGCGTTGCCGCCCTTGGCCACGCCGTAGCCCACGGAGGTGGGCACCCCGAACACGGGTTTGGGCGTGAGCCCGCCCAGCACGCTGGTGAGCGCCGCGTCCAGCCCGGCCACCACGATGACCGCGTCGAAGGAATTGATCTCGCCCAGGCGCTCGGCCAACCGCCACAGGCCGGCCACGCCGCAGTCCTCGAACACCTGATGCCGGATGCCCAGGTACTCCAGCGTGCGCGCGGCTTCCCAGGCCACGGAGCCGTCCGCCGTGCCTGCGGAGACTATGGCCACGCGGCCCTTGTCCTTCTGCGGCAGCTTGTCGCCGTAGGCCGTGCGCGAGAGCGGGTGAAAGTCGTACCCGGCGCGCATGTCCTCCGTCATCGAATCGAAGACCTCCGGTGCAAGCCGGGTGAACAGAATGGGGCGACCGGTGCCCCGGCCGAACTGGCCGAGCAGTTCGACGAGCGCCTCAAAGGGCTTGCCCTCGCAGAACACCGCTTCGGGCAGACCGATGCGCGCTGTGCGGGAGTGGTCGAAAAGAATGCCGTGGTCCATATGTCCTCTTGAGGGTTTTTTGTGGGCGGCGTCCCGGTTGGTTCCAACGGGCGGGAGGACCAGGACGCCGCCAAGGCGGTAGGAGGGCGTCGGGTGGCTAGACCTTGATGAGCTCGTATTTGGTGCTGCCCAGGCCGATCGCTTCGGCGTAGTCGATCTGGTGCCTGCCGCGCGTGTTGGGCCTGAGGGCCGCGAACTTGTCGTAGCCGTGGGAGTGCACGGCGTGGCCCTCCAGATGGATGAGGCTCGGCGCGCTGTTCACCAGGTCGAAGCTGGCCACGTCGATGGCCACGGGGTCGGTGGAGGCCAGGATGCCCAGGTCCGGCACCATGGTCGGTTCGCTCCAGCCTGCGCAGTCGCACTGGGTGGTCACGTGCATCAGGAAGTTCAGATAGACGATGCGGCCTTCAAGGCCTTGCACCGCGCCGTAGGCGTATTCCATCATGCGCTCCACGAAGTCGCCGAACTCGCTGGTGGCGTCGACGCTTATGGCTCCCTGCTTGCACACGGTGACGCACTCGTAGCAGCCGATGCACTTGTCCTTGTCGATGACTGCGCGGCGGCCTTTCTGGCCCTTCTGGGGCTTGGTGAGGGACAGCGCGTCCTGTGGACACAC
The DNA here is from genome assembly GCA_030824035.1 of Humidesulfovibrio sp. Classification (GTDB taxonomy): domain Bacteria; phylum Desulfobacterota; class Desulfovibrionia; order Desulfovibrionales; family Desulfovibrionaceae; genus Humidesulfovibrio. The sequence continues at coordinate 14,602 of JAVBYL010000003.1, read as the reverse complement.
CTTCACGCACTCGCCGCAGCCCACGCAGCCGGGGTAGATGACCACATTGCGGCCGTGCTGGTCGATCTTGCCCGCCATGGGCGCGCAACCCATGGCCAGGTTCTTGAGCGCGCCGCCGAAGCCGCCCATCATGTGGCCCTTGAAGTGCGAGAGCACCACCATGGCGTTTGCCGAGCGGAAGGCCTGGGCGATTTTCACGCTGGCGAAGTGCTTCAGGTTCACGGGCACTTCCTCAAAGCACTTGCTGGTCACGCCGTCGGCGATGATGACCGGCGCGCCCACCACATAGGGCGTGAAACCGTGCAGATACGCGGTCTCCAGGTGGTCCACGGCATTGTGCCGGGTGGATTTGTACAGCGTGCAGGTGTCGGTGAGGAAGGGCCGGGCTCCGGCGGCCTTCACGCAGTCCACCACCTGCCGGGCAAAGGTGGGGTGCAGGTAGGTGTCATTGCCGGCCTCGCCGAAGTGGGCCTTGATGGCCACCACTTCATCCTCGCCGCCCTTGAGAAGCGGCTTCACCTTGTCGGCCAAGCCAACGGCCTCGCACAGGCGGCGGATCTTGCCCAGACGGTTGTCGGACGGATTCTTCACGGAGAGGTCGGCGTAATAGACGGGAACAGTCATGAGGCCTCCAACAGGTCTAAACGGTAATGAAATCGTACTGGTCGCTGCCCATGCCGAGGGCCTTCATGTACTCAAGCTGGCGCAGGCCCTGCCGGGACTCGATGCGCTCCACCAGGTCGTGCTTCTGGCTCTCGGACTGGGCGTACACCAGGTCCACGCTGGCCTTGTCCACGGCCAGGATGTCGGTGGAGGCCACGATGCCGATGTCGGCCATGGTGGGCGGCACGCCGTGGGCGTTGCAGTCGCAGTCCACAGAGAGGTTCTTCAGCACGTTGATGTAGGTGATGCGCTGCCCGAAGTGCGCGGCGATGCCTTTGCCGCCCTCCACCATTCGCTCCAGGAACAGGGAACCCATCGGGAAACCATCGGCATGTATCTGCCGCTTGCCGCCCTGGCCCGAGGCGCAGCCGATGGCGATGTTCTTGAGCGAGCCGCCGAAGCCGCCCATGGCGTGGCCCTTGAAGTGGGTGTACACAAGGAGCGAGTCGTAATTGAGCAGGTGCTTGCCCACGGCGATTTCGGTCAGGTGCGTGCCTGGAGTGTACGGACGCTCCTTCAGCCCGAATCCGCCCCACTTGTCCAGGAACTCGCGCATGCCGGGGATGGGCAGCATCACGTCGCCGTCGGCGTCCATGATGTCCACCGGGCAGAAGTCGAAGCCGTTGGTCTTGATGACCTCACGGTGGGTCTCGGCGTGTTGCCTGGGGCTGGGATACAGCACGTTGCACTCCACGATGGTGCTGTTCGGAATCTGCGCCTGCAGGCCCTTGATGAGCCCGATGGGCAGCAGATTCGGACCATGCGGTTCGCCGGTGTGCAGCTTTATGGCCACCTTGCCCGTGATGCCCTGGCCCACCTTGGCGTAGAGCTTCCGCAGGCCCGCCACGCTGATGTCCTTGGTGAAGTAGACCTTGGCCTTTGGCGCTGGTCCGGCTGTCGTTCCGTTCATGGCCAGGGCGGCGCTGCCAGGCACTCCGGCCCCCTGCGAGGCCGGGGCGGCGGTCGCGTTGCCCAGCGTGGCCAATTCCTGTGTCGCAACGGCCCCGAGGGCCAGGGCGCCGGTCATCAGAAAGCCGCGGCGTGTCATCTTGTCGTCCATGGAAACCTCCATCTTTTGCTCAAGCCTGTCTCCGCCGCACCCTGTGGTCGCTCACGCGGCGTTTGTTCCGATTGTAATAGGTGGATGGCCCTCCGGCGGGTAGATACGATCCTGGCGAATTCTTGCCTGATCGTGCCCTTGGCGGGAGGAGGCCGGAATTCCGCCGCCCGTCCTTGCGCCGACCTGTGATGGAATCAGGCAATGATTTGATTGGAATAGCCATTGCTCCAAACCTGACCGCCCGCATACTTGCCCCCATTCCTTTGGGGGTACGACATGGAAAGCACAGATTTCAGCCAAGCGGATTTCAGCCCGATTGACTGCCCATCCGGGGCGGACGGGGCCGATGCGGAATCGTATTACTTGGCCGGGCGAGATTTTTTCAAAGGCGATGCGCCGGAGAAATGCGTCATCTCGCACAGCGAAGCTGTGGCGGACAAGGGCAAGGCGCTCAAACTCTGTGCGGAAGTGATGCGGGGGGCGCACGCGGCCTTGGACCTGGAGTATGCGCAGGTCGTGAACCACCTCGCATGCACGGGGCGACCGTCGCCCTGCGGGGTGGGCTGCTCGGCCTGCTGCAAGCAGGCGATCCTCTCCAATCCCTTCGAAGCGGTGCTGATAGCCAGGCATCTTGCCCAATCCAGCGAGAGAGCCGACCTGTTTTGGGGTAACTTCGGGCGCTGGGACGCGCGGACGCGGGAGCTGCGCGCGACGTTTCCCAACTGGGCGGCGCGCATGGTTTTGCACGGTGATGACGACGGCAGCTTCGCCCATGGGGCATTCACGGAGCCCTGCCCCTTTCTCGTGGATGAGCGGTGCCTGGCGTATGCGGTGCGGCCATACGGTTGCAGAAGCTATTTGGCCTTGTCCGACGCGTGCAGAACTCCGACGGAGCCAGGAAAGATACCTGGACGCCAGGGCGTTGGCGTCGGCATGTCCTCGGGGTTTCATCAAAGGCGGCAGCAATTGCTGGGCCTGCTTTGGGGCCTGTTCGGCGTCAGCGCCGCAAGGACCAGGGGCCATTTTCTGCCCGACCTGGTGAAGCTGGCCCTTGTAAAGGACATCGACGCCCTGCTGGGCCAGTGCATAGTGCCCGAGCCCTTGTGACCGCTGGTCTCCACATGGGGGGCGTGGGAGACGCGCCGGTCGAGGAACATTGCACCCCAAAGGGGGGCTATAGTGGCCTGCCCCGGCAGGGCGTGATTGAACGCTTTCGGGCAAGGGGAGCCTGACACAGGCCTCTCCCCCGCCCGCTTTTTACACCGTGATGAGTTCGTACTGGTCGTTGCTCATGCCGAGCGTCTTCATGTACTCGAGCTGGCGCAGGCCCGTGCGGGATTCGATACGCTCCACCTGGGCGCGCTTCTGGCTGCCGGGATGGGCGTACACCAGGTTCACACAGGCCTTGTCCACGGCCAGGATGTCAGTGGAGGCAACGATGCCGATGTCGGGCATGGAGGGCGGCTGGCCGTGGGCGTCGCAGTCGCAGTCAACCGAGAGGTTCTTCATGACGTTGATGTAGGTGATGCGCTGGCCGAAATGCGCGGCGATGCCCTTGCCCGATTCCACCATGCGCTCCAGGAACAGCGGACCCTTGCTCCAACCCTCGCCGTGGATCTGCCGGTTGCCCACCTGCCCGGAGGCCACGCCGATGCAAATGTTCTTGAGCGAGCCGCCGAAGCCGCCACTGGTGTGGCCCTTGAAGTAGGTGTAGACGAGCATGGAATCATAGTTCAGCAGGTGCTTGTCCACGGCGATTTCGGTCAGGTGCACCCCCGGCGTGTGGGGCGGACAGCGTGGAAGAGGAGAGACTATCCTGCTCAATTCTTGCTCGATTCTCTCGCTGCTTGCTTCCCGATTGTGGCAGTGCCCCCATCGAGCCGCAGGCACTCATATCAAATCGCAGTGGCTCTGATCTGGAAGAAATGGGAAAGGCGGCCCTTTGCGGGCCGCCATGAATAGGGTGGGAGTCTATAGTTGCGTCACATTTGCCGTACACCCAGTTGCAGTGGCTGGTGGTGTCGGCGTGGCGATGTGGGGCCTTTCAGCCTGCCGGTGAGCTCCAAGGAGCTCTCTCACGTTGCGGCTGGGCCTATGTCACCGGCCGCGAGGTCTCTCCATGCTGATCTTGGCATACGCCAAAGACGAGTGGAGAAAGTTGGTTTCACGGCGGAGCACGAGACGCCGCGCGAACAAGCGCTTCGCCAACGCAGCGTTGAAGCGCGTCATAGATGCGACCAATCGTCTGATCATACGTTTTCCTCCTTTGTTCGGATGTGGGGCCGTGATTGAATGAAACCATCGCGCAAGAGCTGAAGTCCAGAGCAGAAAGAGGCCTTTCTGCAGAAAGTTGAAAGATAATTTGCGGGGGCGAATCACTGCTGCAAAGCCTGCAAACGCGCGGCTGTGCCAGGCGAAGAATCGAGTGGTTTTGCCCTCGCAGATGGAACGTGAGCAGTGCGTAAGGAAGGACAAGGAAAGGAAAAAGGAAGCGGCCCCGTAGGGCCGCAAAGGAACGAAGGAAATGCTCCGGCTAGAACCTGCCGCCTTGGAGCAAAGCCATGGCGATGGCAGCGGCGATAGCCGCAGCAGGGAACATGACGACGAGACGAAAGCGGTTCTCCCAGGCGCGTGCTGCCTCGGTGGCTTCCAACTGGATACGCTCGAGATGGCGGGCCCAGGCGTCTAAGTCAAAAAACACGAACTTGCCGACTTTCGCGAACAGCCCCGCTGTATTGGAATCGAAGCGGCACTTTTCGCGCCAGGCACGGAGCGTACGCAGAGGCAAGCCAATCCTCTCGGCGGCAGCAGGGAGCAGCAGATACCGGTCCGGTTTGAAAACCGTCACGGGCGCATTTACGTCAATCACCTTTTGCTTCGGCATACTGTCCTCGAAATATCCTTGTTCGTTTCGTCCGTTAGCTGAGCCGTAGCCGCCGGACAAGGTTACACGTTTATTGTCGGCCCTTTGCGAACGTCCCTGCCAGCATCCTGTCTCTATGACTCCGGTCCCCACACGGTTACGGGGGCCAGGGCCTGAATCGCCTTGCCGGCGGCGACTTCAAGCCGGGCAACGTCGAGATGCGCGAGATAGGCCTCCTCGACCACGCGCCCGTCGGACACTCGCTGAAGGAGCAGGTACAGCACTTTGTCTTTCTGCCGCAGAGCGAACAGCACGCCATCTTCACCCGTGCCGAGCAGCGGCTGCGGGTCGCTTTTCGGAAGCTGTCCTCGCCGGAAGCAGTCGAAACAGGCTTTGAGCGCGGCCAGGCTCTCCAGATCAGAGCATGAATACCCCATTAAGCTGGCCGCCACCCGCGTCCAACGGCGTTTACCCTTCGTCTCATCTGCTACGCCAGCGCTAACCGTCAGCTTGAAGCTGTTCATGTTGTAGTTCAAACTCCTTTCTCTCCTCCCGCTAGCGCCGCGGATTCCAAAGGTTAAGCCAAGCGTCCTCGGTGACGTCTCTATCGAGAAGGTACGACTTCCGTTCGAAGTGCAGCCGCGTGTCCCTGGGTGCCTGTCGCAGATTAAAGTAGCGCGCGGCAAGTGAAGGCGTATTCTGGACGATGTGTCTGTTGACGCGACGCCATACCCAAGATTCCAGTTCAACCGCTTGCTGTCGGGCATCGAAAGCGTAGCGCGCGAAGTGGTGGAAGCTACGCGCGGCGGCGTTGATGAGGCGGAGTTTGTGCTCCGGCGAGGTGCCTGAGGCCAAGGCGTCCCGCACGCTCTCTTTGAACCGCTGCACCGCTGCATCATTCATCTTGATGTGCAGCAAGCCGTCGACTACGTGTGCCGCCCAATGCATGATATCCACCGGACGCTCACGCAGGTCGATCCACGCCGCGTCAGTGCTATCGAACGGCTTCGCCGACATGAGCCAACAACTGTCTTCGCTCCACAGCATACCTGCGCGGTGGTGACGTGCGACCTGTAGCGTAGCCTCTGCCATAGGCCACCACACCAAGCTGCCGAGGGCGTACCGGGCGAAGCCGGCTCGCAACGTGTCGCCCCGGGCATGGTCGAGCAGCCCCTGCGCATGGGTGATGAACGCCTCATCCGCGATGCGCCCTGCCGCCGCCCCAGGGACTAGCTGCGCGGTAGCCCAGTCGTACGGGACGGCCCCCAGCCAGTAGCGATGGAAGCGGTTAGACTGGATACGCATCCAACTGGTCACGACGCCGGGGCACCACCAGGAGCGCCAATAGCCCTGCGCACGGTTCGAGAGAGGCGCAAGAACGAGCCACGCGGCGTAGAGCTCTCTGAACACGTCCGCTATCTCGAGCTGCTTCTGACTTGAGCGCGGCATGTATCGCTCGACAAGCGACCCCGCGACGTTTTGGAAGCTGTCGCGTTCCACATATCGCAAGAGGTTCGCATGTCGCCCGGCGAGGGCGAGGGAGCGTTGCGCGCGGCGCACGAGCGCAACGTCTCCCTGCCCAGGCCGATGTAATTTCCGGACGATGCCCACGACTACTCGCTGGCGCCAGCCTGGGTAGCCGACTTCGCCTCGGCTTTCTCGGCGGCGGCAAGCTCTCTCTCCGCCGAAGCCAGCTCTGCGTTCAGCCAGTTCTCGAAATCCGGCTGGAGCGTGAACTCCCAGCCCTTCTTGCGGCAGGCGTCCTTAACCATGTTGTAGCGCGCGAAGGCGGCCTCGGTAATCTTGACGTTCATCTGTTTCTCGGCCTTCGGCGACTTCCTCAGAATTGGCATTGCATACCTCGTATATGGTTAAATGGTTGCGGAGAGAGGGGCCATGAAATCACGTCTGGTCGCGCCAGAGAAATCCGTCAAATGAAAATATGGGGGGTACCCAAAATATTTTTCACCCCTATGAGGCCCGGCGTGATGTGACTAACCTATTCCATGCTACGCAATATGCTGTAATCACATACAAAGGTTGCTTCATCATTGAGGTGGACTGACTTCGAGCCTTTTCTGCCCGCTGCTCTTGCGCAGCGCCCAGGCCTGCGTGGTATGATGGAAGTACACCCGCATCCCGTCCCGTCGGCCCCCACGCCGGCCCGGTCCGCCGCACCGTCATTCGCGGTCGTGGAAAGGTTGCGGAAAACCCTATAAGGAGGAACAATAGACCGGGAGACGTGCGCTCCAACAACCAGGCGCTCGTCTTCTCCATGCCCACTCGGAATCGTAACCCTGCCGTTTTGACCGTGAGCAAGCCCGGCTAGCCAGCCGGTATCCGTCGCCTAGCCAGTGGTGGTGTCTTCACGCTTGCTCGTACTGGAGAGCCGCATGCGATAGAAATACGCCCGTGCGGTTTGGGAACCAGCGCCACAAGCTACTTTTGCGTTAGCAGAAGGTGTGAAGTGTCGTTGAGTTCATGCTTTCGAAGAGTTGGTGCGCCTGGATAGGCGGAATGTCGTATGCCCTAGAAACTAGGGTCGCGGGACGGTACCTTCGCTCTATGAGCATGGGCCGTGACGCGTTAGGGACGAAGCGGCTGCGCGTGGCGAAACCAGTTGGCAACTGGACATAAGCTCGATGCAGCTAGAGCAGCTTCGGATAAGGGCGAAAGCCCGACCCGGTTCGCAATGGTGACGAGAGGAACCTTCGTTTAAAACCCGAGAGATAGCGCCGTAGTAACACTTTGCTGCGACACCTCGGAAGTTGAAAGGAGCGCATTCTGGGAGCAATGCCCCAGACGTGAAGGCTCGGGTACAGAAGGCACCTAAAGCGAATAGCGACATGTGAGGCAAAGGCTCACGGCAGCGTACTCCAAGCGTATCGGCTTTAAAACCGTTCGCTTGAAAGTGCTGCATCTGCTGAATCAGGGATGAAACCTGTCGGCTATCAAAGTCGGCAGGACACAGAGGCATCGTAGTAACCCCCCGAAAGGGCAACGTCTGCGTCCGACCCCAAGTAAACAGCTTGGGGCAGTTGCTGGCTGGCTGCCAGCATGTAAGCGAAGGACAGACGAGGCGCGGAAATGCGCCTGGACGAAGGGTGCCAGGTCGGTCAAGGCAGTGATTTCGAATCATGGATCATCAAATGAAAAGGGGGGCGCAAGGCCCCCCTTTGATTTTCTGGCTTGCGCTACGACCGAGCCGAAGGGATCCATCTCCCAACAACTTGTGACAAAAACAGGTTGGCAACGTGAGAGGAATATGGATATCACCTTTCGTCAGGGCAGAAAAGGCCACGCGAGAGCGTGGAGTGTTTCCCCCAGCGAGAAGGAGGTTCCGTGGCGCGGCGCAGTTCGTTCACCAAACGCGATGCCCAGGCAACAGTGGGGCTCATCGCACTGTTTGTCCAACTTGTCGTCTGGGCCTTTACGGCAACCTTCTTCATCTTGAGGTGGCTGTTTCAGACAATTTCCGGTCTGCTCGCCAAACGGGCTGCCGCCACGGCAGTTGCCCAAGAGGCTGCCGCCGTTGAGCCGACATTCCAGTTGTCGCCTGTCGCCGAGCCCTACCGCCAGCCAATCCCACAGTCACATGCTACTGGACAGTCTGGGCGGTCGAGATGGATACCCGCCAACGAAACCGTTGAGGTCGCTGGCAGGACCATTCCCGGCGGCATGCTCTACCTGGGAACCGGCCTGTGCGGAGTGGGGGCAGACTGGAAGCCGGAGCCTGCGCTGGTGGATCCCACGCTGTCAGCCCGCTTGAGCGATATACGGCTGGGTGAAAGTCGGCTGCCCTACTGGCCATCCTACAGCGAGGCCTCGCCAGAAGCACGGGGGGCGTACCTTCAGTGGTTGGAAGGTGGACGCCAAGCGCCTGAAGCGGACACGGGCTACGTGTTCATGTTCTTTTACGGCCTGGAGCGCCGCGTGTTCCATGATGCGGAACGCGATCCGTCGCTCCGTGCGGAATTTCCGGCCATTGAGGCCGAGGTCCGCCGCCTAATGGACATCTACGGCGGCAACCACTCCTTTCGAAGCTACGCATCTTCCCTGCTGGACGCCCTGTCGTGCTTCGACGCGGCGGCCAGAGAGACGCAAGCCTCAGCCCCATTTGTTGAGACCGGCATATTCGGCCTCTCGGCTCCGCTGAAAATCGGCCTGGGCCGCATGGTGGCGGAGAAGCGGCCCATCCCGGCCGACTGGGCCTTCGCGTGGCTGCGCTCGGACCCGAACATCCGGCTCCGGACGCCGGCCCAGCGCTGCCCGTCGGAGTTTCAGCTTCTGTTTTCACAGGCCTATGCGAAGCGGCACGGCCAGGGCATGGTCCTGTCGGAGAACAAGACCCGCCTCAAGATTGTGCATCGGTTCGCCAGCCCGTCTTTCCACGGAGCGGGTGGCACCGCTTCCCTGCATGTAGATCTCCCGGACGTGTCCGTGTTGAGCGCGCCGGCAAAGCAACTCCAGGCCATCGCCGATGAATGTATGGCGGCGCTCGACAGCTATAGCCGCCTGCTCGGGCGCTCGCCTGACCTGGAGAACTCCGCAGATGCACTGGCCGAACTGCCATTTGCGGCTTGGCCGGAGAAGGCTGCGGCACATCTGAATGCCCTGCGCGCGGAAGCGCAGCAAGCAGGGCAGCCTTTGGTGCGCGGGCTTTCCGACGTGTTCCGCACCCTGCCGCCCTGGCGGCAGTACACCAAGGCGCGTTTTTCGGCCATGCTCACCAGGCTTGAAGAGGCATCCATCAGCCTTGAGCCAGACACGCGCCACGGCGGCGCCCTTCCTGAAGCAGACGCCCCAGTGGTTCTTTTCCATGCCGAAACGGTCGGCGAGCCAATCACCAAGCACTACCACGCCGCAGCCTTCGCCATGCGCCTCGCAGCTTCGGTCGCGGCGGCGGACGGCGTCATCTGCGACAACGAGCGGACCCTGCTGGCGACCCAGGCCAAGAATTGGCATGGATTGAACGCGGCCGAGCGCACCCGTTTGGCAGCGCATGTGGCTTGGCTGCTTGAGGCGCGTCCGGGCGTGAGTGGACTGAACAAGCGCCTTGAAGGACTCTCCGGACCGGAAAAGGAGGCCCTCGGGCGATTCCTCGCCCTTGTGGCCCAGGCGGACGGCGCGCTCGACGCCAAGGAAGTGCGAGCGCTGGAGAAGCTCTACAAGAGCCTCGGCATTGAGGCAGGCGTTCTGTACAGCACGCTGCACGCGGCTCCTGCGTCGGCCCTTGGAGTGGCGGACGCGCCGGTGGCGGTGCGCCCGGCCCAGGCGGCGTCCGGCTTTGCCATCCCGCCCGAATCATCGGGTCCGTCGGCCCCCGCAAGCGTCTGCGGCTTCACGCTGGACATGGCCAAGGTGGCGGCCCTGCAGGAGGAAAGCGAGCGGGCCGCCGCAATCCTGGAGTCGGTGTTTGTGAATGAGGAGCCTGACCCAGAGCCTGTGCCCGAGGCGCAAGGAGAACCGGAAGACGGCCAGACGCTGGAGGAGACGTTCCTGGGGCTGGACACGGCGCATTCGGCCTTCTGGCGGGTGCTCGCCGGTCGAGACTCTTGGACCCGCGCCGAGCTTGAGGAAATCGCCCAGGAGCGCGGGCTGATGCTGGACGGGGCGCTGGAGCGGCTGAATGAGGCCGCCCTTGACGCCTTTGATGCCCCGTTCTGCGAGGGCGAGGATCCGGTGGAAATCAACGCCGAAGCCAAGGAAGGAGCTGTGCAATGAGTGCGATTCGGGTCAAGGACAGGGATGCCGTTGTTCAGTCGCTGCGCGCGGGAGTCGTGCCCAGGACGGGCCTCCACCTCGTGCAGGTGGGACGCGCGCGTGAGGTCGCCTCGCTGCTTGACGACATCGGTCGTATAGCCGAGGGCAGCGCCACCTTTCGGGTGGTCGTTGGCGACTATGGTTCCGGCAAAACCTTCTTCCTGAACCTCGTGCGGACCATGGGCATGGAGAAGAAGCTGGTGACGGCCAACGCGGACTTGGGCCCCGACAGGCGGTTGCACGCCACGGGTGGCCAGGCGCGCTCCCTCTACGCCGAACTCATGAAGAACCTGGCAACACGTACCCGCCCAGACGGCGGCGGCCTAGCTGGCGTGGTGGAGAAGTTCGTCTCCGGGGCCATGGCCGAGGCCAGGACAAACGGCGGCAACCCTGAAGAACGCATCTTCGCCAAGCTCGACCAGCTGTCCGAAATGGTCAACGGCTACGACTTTGCGAGCGTCATCGCCGCCTACTGGAAGGGCTTCGAGACCGGCAACGAACAGCTCAAGGCCGACGCCATCCGCTGGCTGCGCGGCGAGTTCGCCACCAAGACCGACGCCCGTGGCGCGCTCGGCGTACGCACCATCATCGACGACGCATCCTTTTATGACCAGTTGAAGCTCATGGCCCGGTTCGTCCGGTTGGCCGGATACTCCGGGCTGCTCGTCTGCCTGGACGAGATGGTGAACCTCTACAAGCTCCAAAACTCCCAGGCAAGAAACGCCAACTATGAACAGATCCTGCGCATCCTGAACGACGCCTTGCAGGGGGGCGCGGAGGGTCTGGGCATCCTGCTTGGCGGTACGCCGGAATTCCTCCTGGACACGCGGCGAGGGCTCTACAGCTACTCGGCGCTGCAGTCGCGCCTGGCGGAGAACGCCTTCGCCCGAGACGGACTGGTGGACTACTCCGGCCCCGTGCTGCGGCTCGCCAGCCTGTCGCAGGAGGAACTGCTGGTGCTGCTCCAGAAGCTCCGCCACGTCTTCGCCGGCGGTGAACCGGAAAGGTACCAGCTGCCGGACACGGCGCTGCCCGCCTTCATGGAGCACTGCCACAAACGCATCGGCGAGGCCTACTTCCGCACGCCGCGCAACACCATCACGGCCTTCATCAACCTGCTGGCCGTGTTGGAGCAGAATCCGGGCGTCGACTGGCGGGAGTTGCTCGGCCAGGTCGCCGTGGAGCAGGACAACGGCGCGGCCGCCGAACAGGGTGCCGGTGCGGCCGGAGACAGCGATGCCGACGAACTCGCCAGCTTCAGGCTCTGACCCTGCCTCCGGCAGCTTCGGGCTGCTGGAAGAACGCATCCGCCGCTGGGTGTACGACAGCGGCTGGACCGAGCTGCGGGACGCGCAGGAGCGGGCCATCCCCCCAATCCTGAAGGGCGAGCAGGACATCATCATCGCTGCGTCCACGGCCTCGGGCAAGACGGAGGCCGCGTTCCTGCCGATCCTTACGCGGATGCTGGCCAATCCGGGCAGCCTGGTCATCGCGGTATTTCCTCTCGTTGCGCTCATCAACGACCAGTGGGGCCGCCTGGAGCAGCTCTGCGAGCGGCTGGAGGTTCCGGTCACGCCCTGGCACGGCGACATCTCCAGCGGCCCAAAGAAACGCTTCCTGAAGTCGCCCGAAGGCTGCCTGCTCATCACGCCGGAGTCCCTGGAGGCCCTGCTCATGGGGCGCGGGCACGCCCTGGCCGGGATTTTCTCCAAGCTGCTCTGCGTGGTGGTGGACGAATTGCACTCTTTCATCGGCGCGGAGCGCGGCCGCCAGCTCCAATCCCTGCTGCACCGCATCGAACGAGCACTCGGCCGCCGGGTCCAGCGCATCGGCCTTTCCGCGACCCTCGGAGACATGGCGCTCGCGGAGCGGTATCTGCGCTCGGACGCGGCCCTTCCGGTGCAGACCATCGTGAGCCGCGACAGCGGCCAGGAACTGCGCGTCCTGGTCAAGGGCTTCCTGGAGAAGCAGCCGGACCTGGCCGCGAATGCGGACACCGTGACTGCGAAGACGGATGCCGGTCTGAGCTGCGTGGAGGCCATCGCGCAGCATCTCTTCAAGACATTCCGTGGCAGCAACAACCTGGTCTTCCCCAACAGCCGCAATCGGGTCGAACTGCTGGCGGACATGCTGCGCAGGATGTGCGAGGATGCACGCGTTCCCAACGAATTCTGGCCGCATCACGGCAGCCTCTCGCGCGAGATTCGTGAGGAGACCGAGGCCGCGCTGAAGCATGGCGACCGCCCGGCCACGGCCATTTGCACCAGCACGCTTGAGCTGGGCATCGACATCGGCTCCGTGCAGCGCATCGGCCAGCTCGGGCCGGCGCCGTCCGTCGCCAGCCTCCGCCAGCGCCTCGGCCGGTCCGGACGGCGCAAGGGTGAGCCCGCCATCCTGTTCTGCTACGCCATCGAAACCGAGTGCAAGGCCGACAGCCCGCCTTCTGACCTGTTGCGGGAGGGGCTGGTGCAGACCATCGCCCAGATCCGTTTGCTCGTGCGGGGCTGGTACGAGCCGCCCGTCATTTCCGGCCTGCACCTCTCCACCCTGATCCAACAGCTCCTGTCGCTGGTGGTCCAGTCCGGCGGCATCACCGCCGCCAAGGCCTGGTCGCTCCTGTGCGGCACCGGCCCCTTTGCCGGAGTTGAACAGCAGGACTTCGCGTCGCTTCTGCGCGAACTTGGCAGCAGAGAGGTGCTGATGCAGGATTCGTCAGGCCTGCTGCTGCTCGCGCCCAAGGGCGAGAGGCTCACCGGCCACTACAGCTTCTACGCGGCCTTCGCCTCCGGCGAAGAGTTCCAGGTCGTGACGGCTGGCAAGGCCCTTGGGACGTTGCCTGTCACCAGCCCCCTTGAGCCAGGCAGTTACATCATTTTCGCCGGGCGTCGCTGGCAGGTGGAGTCGCTGGACATGGAGCGCAGGACCATTCTCGTGGCTCCAGCCAAGGGCGGTCGACCGCCGGTCTTTGAGGGCGGCGGCGCTCTGGTCGGCGACGGCGTGCGCCAGGAAATGCGGCAGGTGCTGTTGGAGGACGCGCCGGTCCCGTTTCTGGATGCGGCCGCACAGGAGCTTCTTGAGGAAGCGCGCGCCAACTTCCGGCGACTCGGCCTCGCCCAGTCCGTGGTGGTCGAAGGCGAGCACCACGCGCGGATTTTTCCCTGGGCCGGCGATATCACCCTGCACACCTTGGCGATGCTCCTCCGGCACTGGGGGCTTGAGGCGCAGCAGGAAGGCCTGTGCATTTCGGTGAAGCGACAGGGAGCGTCTCCAACAATCGGAGCGCTGGTCGAACTGTCCCGCCGCCCCCTGCCTCTGGCCCAGGAACTTGCCGCAGGTGTGCTCAACAAGCAGCAGGAGAAGTGGGACTGGCTGCTCCCAGAAGATTTGCTGGCGCGGAACTTCGCCGCGCACAATCTCGACCTTCACGCCGCTGCGGCATTCCTGCGCCGGGCCGTAAGCGGGGCGTAGGCGAGCTTTCAGGAAATGAAATCGGCTCTCTGTGAAAGAACAAAGGGGAGGCAAAAGCCTCCCCTTTGTTTTGTGGGACGATTCCGTAGCTGACGGTTAATCGTCGAAGCTGCTGCTCGACGAGAACGAGTCGTCGACGCTGCTACTTGAGAAACTGTCGTCAAAGCTACTCGACGAGAACGAGTCGTCGTAGCCGGACGAACTGGAGCAGCTATCGTCGAACAAGTTTGAGCAGCTATCGTCGGAGCTTGAAAAGCTATCGTCGTGGTACGTCGGGTCAATGAGCGTGCCGTGGTAGATATTATCCGGCTCAGACGCATACATCGGGTCCGTCCACCGGTCTGTATCCATGTGGATGCCGGACCCGTAGCTTCCTGTTACGGGGCTGCCGTTCATCATACTGCTGTTGGGCCAGTCGTCATCGCTAGAAAAAGCCGAGTGGTCGAGCAGAGAGAGGCTGCTGCTCGCGGTGAATGCGTCGGTGGCATCATCGTCGTTCGAGTCATCACGAACCGTCGCGAAGACCCGCGTTTCGGTTTCCTGGTTCTGACTCCGGATGATCATGATGGCCGCGAGAACGACGCCGCAGATGATGATTCCTTCCATATTTTCTCCTTTTGTTGGTGCTTGTTGGAAACACTTTCATAGCACATTCCGGAGAAAGAGCCCAGGAAAAAGTGATCGACTTCAGTATGTTGCAGAAATATTTATACGGGCTGGTTAACCGCCTGGAAACTGGCGCAATCGCCATGATATCCTGCCGGGTCTCACTGCCAAGCAAGGCG
>JAVBYL010000340.1 GCA_030824035.1 Humidesulfovibrio sp. | reverse complement strand
GTGCTGGTGGGCGATGAGGCGCGCATCCGCCAGGTGCTGTTCAACCTGGTGGGCAATGCCGTGAAGTTCACCGCCAAGGGCAGCGTGCGCGTGCAGGCCTGGGCCAGGGAGGTGAGCCTTCGCCAGACCACTTGGCTGTATATCGCCGTGAGCGATACGGGCATCGGCATCCCCGAAGAAATGCACGACGCCATCTTCGACCGCTTTACCCAGACGGATTCGTCCTACTCCCGCCAGTACGAGGGAGCGGGCCTGGGGTTGTCCATCGTGCGGCGCATCATGGCGCTCATGGGCGGCGGGGTTGCGGTGGAAAGCGAGGTGGGCCAGGGCACCACCATGTACCTTGCCATGCCCCTCGCTCTATCACTGAATACCAGCCCGGACGGCTCCGTGGCGCTCCAGGCGGAGGCACGGCCCGCGCCGCGGCCGGTCCTGCGGCCTCTGCGCATCCTGCTGGCGGAGGACGAGGAGATCAGCCAGTTCGCCATGCAGGTGATGCTGAGGCGCCTGGGCCACCGGGTGCGCGCCGTGGGTAACGGGCGCGCCGCGCTGGAGGAGTTGTCCAAGGACGATTTCGACGTGGTGCTCATGGACATTCAGATGCCGGAGCTGGACGGGGTGGCGGCCACGCGGCGCATCCGCGCCCTGGCGGACGAGGCCAAGGCCCGGGTGTTCATTGTGGCGCTGACGGCCTACGCCATGCACGGCGACAGGGAAAAGTTCCTGGACGCGGGCATGGACGACTACGTGACCAAGCCGGTGGCCCAGGAGGATATTGTGCGGGTGCTTGAGCGCGTTCCGGCGGGCGATGCGCCAGAACAGGCGGAAGATATTCAAGAACAGGCGGGCGAGTAACCCGGTCTGGCTCGCGCTTGCCGCCCACCGGCGGATAATCCCTTGCGCAGTGCGCCATCCCGCGCTAATTGTGCGTCATGGCGGGCCCTGCGCCCGAATTTGTGCGCCAAGCGCGCCGCAAGAAGGAGTAAGCCATGAACCAAGACGACACCACCGGACTGAAGCACTTAGGCTCCGGCAAGACCAGCTACGCTTTTGAGGAACCGACCTCGGCCATTCTGGAGGCCTTCCCCAACAAATATCCCGGCAGGCCGTACACCATCCAGTTCATCCACCCGGAGTTCACCAGCCTGTGCCCCAAAACCGGCCAGCCGGACTTCGCCACCATCGAGATCAACTACGTGCCGGACCAGCTCTGCATCGAAACCAAATCGCTGAAGCTGTACTTCACCGCGTACCGCAACCACGGCTCCTTCATGGAGACCATCACCAACAAGATTCTGGACGATCTGGTGGAGGTGTGCCAGCCGCGCTCCATGCAGGTCATTGCGCGGTTCAACCCGCGCGGCGGCACCACGCTGAACGTCACCGCCGAGTACCGCAAGGACGACGGCGGCCCCATCGAGACGCGCTTCTAAGAGTGGGTGGCAGGCCGGGGCGACGGCGCTCCGGCCTGTGCCTTGTCGCCCTCTTGCCAGCCCCTCGCCGTCATCTCGTCCCGCGTTTTAGCCCCGTGTGAAGTACGCCAGATATTCCTGGTTGCCCTTGGGCCCCAGCAGGGCCGAGGGCACACAGCCCGCCAGCGTGAGGCCGAGGGTGCCTTGGCAGAAGCCGGTGACCGCGTCCAGCGCCTCCTGGCGGCTGGCCTCGTCGCGCACCACGCCCTTGTCCGTGCGCCCGGCGGGCAGCTCGAACTGCGGCTTCACCAGCAGCACCAGCTCGCACACGGGCCTGAGCAGCCCCAGGCAGCCCGGCAAAATGGCCGTGAGCGAGATGAAGGACACATCGGCGGTGAGCACGTCCAGGGGCTTCGGGAACAGCCCCGCCGGATCGATGGGCGGCGGTGTGCGCAGGTTCACGCGCTCCAGCGTCACCACGCGCGGGTCCTGCCGGAGCTTCCAGTGCAGCTGGCCGTAGCCCACATCCGCCGCGTACACCTTGGCCGCGCCGTGCTGCAGCAGGCAGTCGGTGAAGCCGCCCGTGGAGGCCCCGGCGTCCAGGCAGGTTTTGCCAGCGGGGTTGAAGCCGAGCTTTTCGATGGCGGTGAGCAGCTTGTACCCGCCCCTGCTGGCGAAGCGGTCCTGCCCGCGCAGGGCGAACTCCGTCTCCACGCCGAACTGCTGCCCCGGCGAGGCCACGGGCACCTTCTCGCCATTGGCGGCGTAGTAGTGCGCCGCCCCGGCCATGATGAGGCGCATGGCGGCGTCCTGGGACTCGGCCAGCCCCTGCTCGCACAGGAGCCTGTCGGCGCGGTCCTTCTTGGCCATGGTGCTTCCCCGGCTACTTCTTGGCCAAACCCAGGCGCGA
This sequence comes from Humidesulfovibrio sp., assembly GCA_030824035.1. Lineage (GTDB taxonomy): Bacteria > Desulfobacterota > Desulfovibrionia > Desulfovibrionales > Desulfovibrionaceae > Humidesulfovibrio. Next base: position 13,605 of record JAVBYL010000340.1, on the reverse strand, counting down.
GACGACGTTCCCGGCGGCCTTGACCACGTAGTCCTGCTCCGCCAGGGCCTGCTTTTCGTCCTGGGTGATGATGAGCTCCGGGCGGTTGGCCAGCTCCGGCCTCGGGGTGACGCCGAACTCCGCCGGGAAGGTGTTCTCGAAGTACATTTCCTGGAAGCCGATGAACTTGAGGTGGTGGGCCGTGGCGTCGAGCACCAGGGTCTCCTCCTTGCTCACCAGGCCCAGCTCCAGGGCGCGCTTGGCTCCGGCCAGGCACTCCCCGCCCTGGGTGCAGGCGATGTGGCCGTGGCGGTTGGCCTGGATCATGGAGTCCATGATCTGCTGCTCCGTCACCTGGATGACCTGGAAGCTGCCCGCGCCGCCGAGGGCCTCGTACTTCTCCGCAAAGTGCCGCACGCGCGGGAAGCTCACGGGGTTGCCGATCATGGCCGCCTGGGCCACGCTGGGGGTGACGGCCACGGGCGCGAAGCTGCGGCTGCCCGCATCGGCCGCGTAGTAGCGGTACACGGGGTCCGCGTGGTGCGACTGCACGCCGAACACGCGGGGCAGGGTCTCGATGATGCCGAGCTCGTGCAGCTTCAAAAACCCGCCCATGATGGCCGTGATGTTGCCCGCGTTGCCGATGGGCACGAACACGCACTTGCCGCGCATGTCCCAGTCGTACCACTGCGCGGTTTCGAAGGCGTAGCTCTCCTGGCCCAGAATGCGCCAGGCGTTCTTGGAGTTCAGCAGGGCCACGCGGTAGTTGTCGGCCAGGTGCTCCACCACCTTCATGCAGTCGTCGAACACGCCGGGAACCTCCAGCACCACGGCTCCGCTGCCCAGGGGCTGGGCCAGCTGCTGGGGGGTCACCTTGCCCGCGGGCAGGATCACCGCGCTTTTCACCGCGCCGCCCACGTAGGAGGCGTACAGCGCGGCGGCGGCGCTGGTGTCGCCCGTGCTGGCGCAGATGGCCAGCACTTCCGTCCAGCCCTTGGTGCGGATGAGGCTCTTGAGGAAGCTGAAGGCGCAGGCCATGCCCCGGTCCTTGAACGACGCGCTGGGGTTCTGCCCATCGTTCTTGTAGGCGGTCTTGATGCCCAGAGTTTTGCGCAGGGCGGGCGGGGAGTCCACGATGGGCGTGTTGCCCTCGCCGAGGAAGAGGATGTCCTCCTCCTCCAGCACCGGGGCCATGAGCTCGTAGAAGCGGAAAATGCCGCGCAGGGCCGGGTTCTTGGTGGCGGCGCGCTGGTCGAACAGGGTGCGCCACTGGGCCGCGCTGGTCTTCTTCAGCTCGTCGAAGGTGTTGTCCACCAGGACGAACACGGCCCCGCAGGAGGGGCAGGTGTAGTGCAGCTCGCCGATGTCGTAGCGGGCGCCGCAGCCCAGGCAGAGGTATTCCAGCTGGCCGCGATAGGCCGGGAAGGTGTTGGGATGGGACATGGGGGTTCTCCTTGCGTATGCTGTGGCGCGCCTAGGCGGCCTGGCTGAAGAAACGGGTGATGGTCATGACGATGATGGCCGCGCCCACGGCGGACTTGCCCACAAGGCCCAGGCTGCGGCCCCAGAAGGCGCCCCAGGCCGCCTGCGCGGCCACGTGGCTGTTTTCCTGGCGCAGGCGCTCCACGGCGAAGCAGCCTATCCAGGCCCCGGCAAGGGCGCCCACCAGGCTGCCCAGGCCCAGGCCGAAGGGCGCGCCCAGGATGGCCCCGACGATGGACCCGACGATTCCTGCGAAATTTCCGGCCTTGCTGGCCCCGCCGCGCTTGCCGCCGATGAGCTGGGCCATGAACTCGAACACCTCGCCCAGCACGGCCAGCCCGCTCATGAGGGCCACAAAGCCCCAGGTGATGGCCCCCTGCGGCCCGGCCCAGGCCAGCAGGCACAGGGTGGCCAGCATCAGCCAGTTGCCCGGCAGGCTCAGCAGGTTGAGCCAAAGGAAGCAGAACAGGACCAGGCCGACGCCCAGCCCCCAGATCAGGCTCACGGCTTTTCGCGCAGGTCAACCACGCGCACGGCCTTGCCCTCGCTCTTGGGGATGGAATCGTGCTGCACCAGCTCCACGCGCGGGGTGACGAGGATTTCGTCGCGCAGGCGCGTGGCCACGCGCTTTTGCAGGCCCTGCAGGGCGCGCATGTCTTCCACGAAGTACTCGTCCTTGATCTCCACCTTCACGCGCAGCTGGTCCATCTCGCCCTCCTTGAAGAGCTCGATGACGTAGTTCTGCGCCACCTCGGGCATGGACATCAGCGCCTGCTCGATCTGCATGGGGTAGATGTTGCAGCCCTTGATGATGAGCATGTCGTCGGCGCGGCCGGTGATGCGGTCGAGCCTGCGGTGGGTGCGGCCGCAGGGGCAGTCACCGGGGATGAACCGCGTGAGGTCGCGGGTGCGGTAGCGGATGATGGGCATGCCGTCGCGGCAGAGCGTGGTCATGACCAGCTCGCCCACTTCGCCCTCTTTCACGTGCTCCCCGGTTTCGGGGTTGATGATCTCGACGATGTAGGCGTCTTCCCAAACATGCATGCCGGTCTGCTTCTCGCACTCGAAGGCCACGCCGGGGCCGTTCATCTCCGTGAGGCCGTAGGAGTTGAAGGCCTTGAGGCCCAGCAGGTCCTGAATGCGCTGGCGGGCTTCCTCGGTGTGCGGCTCCGCGCCGATGAGGGCGAAGCGCCAGTTGAGGCTCCTGGGGTCCACGCCCTCCTGCTGCAGAAAGCTGGCGAAGTGCAGGGCGTAGGAGGGGATGATGTGCACGCCGCTGACCTTGAAGTCGCGTAGGAGCTTGAGCTGGCGCTTGGAGTTGCCCGCGCCCGCCGGAACGGTGAGCATGCCCAGGCGCTCTGCCCCGTAGTGGATGCCCAGGCCGCCGGTGAACAGGCCGTAGCCGCTCATGTTCTGGAACACATCGCCCCGGCGCAGGCCCACGGAGTACATGCAGCGGGCCACCAGCCCGGCCCAGGAGTCCAGGTCGTTCTGGGTGTAGAAAATCGCGGTGGGCGTGCCCGTGGTGCCGCTGCTGGCGTGCAGGCGCACGTACTGGTCCATGGGCTGGCACAGCAGGCCGTAGGGGTAGTTGCCGCGCAGGTCGTCCTTGGTGGTGAAGGGCAGCTTGGTGATGTCGCTCGGGTGGGAGACGCTGTCCGGGGTGATGCCCAGACCGCCCAGGCGGCCGCTGTAGAACGGGGAGCGCAGGCAGGTGGCGATGGTGCGTTTGAGGCGCTCTGTCTGCAATTTGGCCAGGGACTCGCGGGACAGGCCTTCTGCGGCTTCGTAGTACATGGGTAACCCCCCCCTCTGCGTGGCGTGCTGGTGTGTGGCGTTCTGGCGCGTGGCTTCCCTTAGCTGGAAGCGAAGTACTCCGAAGGATAGGGCGTGGCGTTCTGGTTGTCGAACCGGCTGAAGCTCTTGTGGAAGAACAGCTCCACCTCGCCGACGGGACCATTGCGCTGCTTGCCGATGATAATCTCGGCCGTGCCTATCTTCGGGTTGCCCTCTTTCTTGTTGTACACTTCGTCGCGGTAGATGAACATGATGACGTCCGCATCCTGCTCGATGGCGCCGGATTCGCGCAGGTCCGAGAGCATGGGGCGCTTGTCCGCGCGCTCCTCCACCTTGCGGTTGAGCTGCGAAAGGGCGATGACCGGGATGTTGAGTTCCTTGGCCAGGGCCTTCAGGTTGCGGGAGATGTCCGAAATTTCCTGCTCGCGGGAGTCGATGTCGCGGCTGGCGCGCATGAGCTGGAGGTAGTCCACCACCACCAGGCCCAGGTTGTGCTCCGCCTTCAGGCGGCGGCAGCGGGCGCGCAGCTCCATGGTGGAAAGCGCGGGGGTGTCGTCGATGAAGATGGGCGCCTTGCTCAGCACCTCGGCGGCCTCGTACAGCTTGGCCCAGTCGGTGTCGTCCAAGAAGCCCCGGCGCAGGCTGCTCAGGTCAACCTTGCCCTGGCAGCACAAGAGACGCATCATGAGCTGGTCCATGGACATTTCCAGGGAGAACACCGCCGTGGTGGCGGGCAGCTCGTCCAGGGTGGCGGCGTTGAGCGCCAGGTTCAGCGCAAAGGCCGTTTTACCCATGCTGGGGCGGCCGGCGATGATGATGAGGTCGGAGTTCTGCAGGCCGGCGGTCATCTCGTCGAGCTTGGTGTACTTGGTGGATATGCCGGTGACCAGCGCCTGACGGCCCACGCGCTTTTCCAGCTCCTTGAACACCACCTGCACCAGCTCTTTGCTGGAGTGGATGGTGCTGCCGCCGCGCACATCGGAAATTTGGAAGATGGCCTGCTCGCTCTTGTCCAGCAGGGCCTCGGTGTCCTGGGTCTGGTAGCAGTCCGTGATGATATCGCTGGCGACCTCGATGAGGCTGCGCGCAACGGACTTGTCGCGCACGATGGTGGCGTGGTGCAGGGCGTTGGCCGCGCTCACGGGGCTGTCGGCCATCTCGGCCAGGTACACGGCCCCGCCCACGCTCTCCAATTTCTGGGTCTGCGTCAGGTGTTCGGTGACGGTGACCAGGTCGATGGGGGCGTTCTTGGCGTACAGGGACTCGAAGGCCTGGAAGATGATGCGGTGGGCGGGGGAATAGAAGTCTTCGGCGCGGATGGTGTCCACAAGGGAGTGGAACAGGGAATTGCGCAAAAAAACACCCCCCAGAACGGCCTGCTCGGCCTCAAGATTCTGAGGGGGAATTTTGCGCGAGAGAGCGGCGGAGGCCCTTTCCAGGGCCTCCGCGCCTTCTTCGCGATCGCTGCCCTGGCTATGCCTCGGGCTGCTGTTCTGTTGCTTTTTCCGGCTGGCCATGCTTGACCACCTGGAGCTTCAGTATGCCGCGCACGTCGGGGTGCAGGCGAATCTCCACTTCAAACTCGCCCAGGGCGCGGATGGCGTCGGGCATGTCGATTTTGCGGCGGTCGATCTCGATGCCCTTCTCGGTCAGGGCATCGGCGATGTTGGCGGCGGTGACGGAACCGTACATCTTGTCGCCCTCGCCCACGCGAACCGGGATGACCACGGCGGCGGCGGCGATTTTGGAGGCAAGATCAGTGGCCTCGGCGCGCAGAGAGTCGGCCTGGGCGGCAAGCTTCTTGCGCTCCAGCTCAAACTGCTTCTGGTTGGCCTCGGTGGCGATCATGGCCAATCCCTGAGGGATCAGGTAGTTCCGGCCAAAGCCGGGCTTGACGGCGACGATGTCCCCCAGGCGGCCCAGGGTGTCAACGTCGGCACGAAGGATGAGTTTCATTGGTCAGCCCTCCTAAATGGTCTTCTTCTTCACGTCCGTGCTGTGCACGGTCGTGTAGAACAACAGGGCCATTTGACGTGCGCGCTTGATCTCGGTGGTCAGGCTGCGCTGGTGTTTGGCACAGGTGCCGGTGATGCGGCGGGCAATGATCTTGCCGCGCTCGGTGATGTAGTCGCGCAGGATGTCGGCGCGCTTGTAGTCCAGGGGCATATTCTTGTCCGCGCAGAAGCGGCAAAACTTCCTCTTGGGGGTGAACTTTTTGCGGAAAGCCATGGGTTACGCCTCCTCGGTTTTGACCGCTTCAGCGGCCACAGGAGCTTCGATGGGTTTGGGAGCTTCGGGGGCCTTGGGGGCCTCGTCCAAACGCACGGTGACGAACTTGAAGATGCCGTCGGTGATGCGGATGTTGCGCTCCAGCTCGGCCACGAGGGCGCCGGGGGCGCTGAACACGAGGCGGATGTAGTGGCCACGGGTGAGTTTGCGCACCGGGTAGGCCAGGGTACGGATGCCCCAGTCGTCGACGGGGGCGGCGATGCCACCGTCGCGCTCGATGATTCCGATGAGATTGGCGACAATCTCCTTGCGGTTTTCTTCCGCAAGTTCCGGACTCAGCAGCAGCAGAGTCTCATAGTGATTAAGCATGTCCTTCTCCTTTCGGGCTTTGGCCCTTCCCGCACGGGGGAAGAGCAAGGTAGAGGGGTGTACTTACGGGCAAGCGGGGGCGCTGTCAAGCACTCCCGCAGTGCTTCTGCGCAGTGGGGAATGCCCTTTGGCGGCGCGTGCGCCGGACACTTGGCTATTGCTTCTTGTCCGTGGGCTTCTTGTCTGTGGGTTTCTTGTCCACACCCGTCGGCGGCGTCCAGCCGCACTGCTTCTTGGGGCCTCAGCCCCCGCCCATGCCGGGCACCAGCCGGGTGATGGCCACCCAGCCGACCACAACGGCCAGCAAAATCCAGATGCCGTCCATAAGGCGCTCCTTCGGTTACACGCCCAGATCGCGCCCGGTGAGCAGGCGGAAGGCCTCCAGGTACTTGGCGCGGGTCTGGGCGATGATGTGTTGCGGGATTTTGGGGGCGGGCGGCTGCTTGTTGAAGCCGATCTCCTCCAGCCAATCGCGCAGGAACTGCTTGTCGAAGCTCATCTGGCCCCGGCCTGGGGCATAGTCGCTCATGGGCCAGAAGCGGGAGGAATCCGGGGTCAGCACCTCGTCGATGACGATGAGCTTCTCTTGGCCGTTCTCCGCCACCGTGCCGAACTCGAACTTGGTGTCGGCGATGATGATGCCGCGCTCCGCGGCGTAGTCGCGCGCGGCGGAGTAGATGCCCAGGGCCGTGTCCTCGGCCTGCTTGGCCAGGTCCGCCCCGGCGATGCGCATGGCCTCGTCGATGGAGATGTTCTCGTCGTGCGCGCCAAGCTCGGCCTTGGTGGAGGGCGTGAACAGCGGGTTGGCAAGCTTGTCCGATTCGCGCAGGCCCTTGGGCAGGGCGTGGCCGCACACGCTGCCGGTCTTCAGGTAGTCCTTCCAGCCGCTGCCGGTGATGTACCCGCGCACGATGCATTCGATGGGCAGGGGCTTGGCCTTTTTCACCAGCACGCTGCGGCCTTCCAGCAGGTCTGCGTGGGCCCTCAGCGGCGCGGGGAAGTCCCTGGGGTCGGTGGCGAGCAGGTGGTTGGGCACCAGGCTGGCGAACTTCTCCATCCAGAACAGGGTGATCTGGTTGAGCACCACGCCCTTGTGGGGGATGGGGTCGTCCATGATGACGTCAAAGGCCGAGATGCGGTCCGTGGTGACGATGAGCAGGGTGTCCGAGCCGGTGTCGTAAATATCGCGCACTTTGCCGCGCGAGATGAGCGGGTATTCGGTGAGGTTGGTGCTGCTGACGCATTGCATGGGCTGTCTCCGTGCGGTTGCTGGGATTGTGTTTGGCTATTTGCCCTGCAGGCGGCACTCCACGCTGCGGGCGTGGGCCTCCAGGCCTTCCAGGCGGGCAAGGCGGGCGATTTTTTCGCCGTGCCGGGCCACAAAGGCGCCAGAGGCGGCGATGATGCTGGATTTTTTGCAAAAGTTCTGCACCGAGAGCGCCGAGGAGAAACGCGCCGTGCGCAGGGTGGGCAGCACGTGGTTGGGGCCGGCGAAGTAGTCGCCCACGGCCTCCGGGCAGTGGTGGCCCATGAAGATGGCCCCGGCGTTGCGGATGGACCCCAGCAGCGCGAAGGGATCGGCCACGGCCAGCTCCAGGTGCTCCGGGGCCAGGCGGTTCACCAGGGCGAGTCCCTCCTCCATGCTGTCCACCAGGACGATGGCCCCCCAGTTCTCCAGGGACTTGCGCGCCAGCTCGTGCCGCGCGAGCCTGGGCAGCTGCTCGGCCAGGGCGGCGTTCACCCTGGCGGCGAGGTCCGTGCTGGTGGTGATGCACAGGGCGGCGGCCAGGGGATCGTGCTCGGCCTGGGAGAGCATGTCCGCGGCGATCCAGGCGGGGTTGGCGCTCTCGTCGGCCAGGATGAGGATCTCGCTGGGCCCGGCGATCATGTCGATGCCGACCTCGCCCACCAGCAGGGCCTTGGCCGTGGCCACGTAAATGTTGCCTGGTCCGGCGATGACGTCGCAGGGCTGGATGCTCTTGGTGCCGTAAGCCAGGGCGGCGATGGCCCAGGCGCTCCCGGCGCGCAGCACCTCGGTGATGCCGAGGAGGGCGGCGGTGGCGAGGATGTACGGGTTGAGGGTCGCGTCCGCCCTGGGGGGCGACATGACGGCGATGCTCTCCACCCCGGCGATCTGCGCGGGCACGGCGTTCATGATGAGGCTGGAGATGAGTGGGGTTTCGCCGCCCTGGCCGCCGGGCACATACAGGCCCACGCGGTCCACCGGGCGCACCATCTGGCCCAGGATGGTGCCGTCTGGCGCGGTGGTGAACCAGGACTGCTCGGCCTGGCGGGCATGGAAGTCGCGCACGTTGGTAATGGCCTCGCGCAGGATGTCCGCATCGGCCTTGGAGATGGCGGCCAGCGCGGCCTTGATGTCCTTGGCGGACACGGCGATGCGTGAGGGGAAGCCGGGCGCGTCGAAGCGGCGAGTGTAGTCGCGCAGGGCCGCGTCGCCGCGTTTGCGCACATCGGCCAGGATGGCGCGCACGCGCAGGACAACCGCATCGTCCGGGTCCTTGCGGCCATCCAGCCACGCGAGCAGGCGCGCGGTGTCCATGTCATGGGGAAAGCGAATGCTGCGGCAGGTCATGTGGAATCCTCTGGCGGGAATTCTGGCCGGTGGGCCGGTGCATGCAAAACAGGCGCTCTGAATCTACGTCAAGGCACGGCAAAAGTCGAGGCCGCCAAGGGGAACGGAAAGGGGCCGAAGCTTTCGCCCCGGCCCCCGTGAGTGCTGTCTTCGCCCTTGGGCTCTAGAAGAAGTAGTTCAGGCCCAGGCCGATCTTGTAGGCGTCGCTGGCGGCGTGGTTGCGGATGTCCGCAGCGTTGGAAACGCTGGAGGCGCCCCAGGTGTCCTTGTCGTACATGGCGTGCACGTAGCCCAGATACAGGTAGGCGGTGAGTTCGTCATAGATCTTGTAGCGGCTGTTGAAGTCCACTTCCCACAGGCTGTCCTTCTCGGTGAGGAAGCCGCCGTAGTTGGCGTTGCGCACGTTGCCGCCAGACTCGTACAGGTAGTCCTTGCTGTTGGTGCCCTTGGCGTACAGCAGGTTGAAGGTGTGGGAGAGCTTCTCGGTGAAGGTGATGTCCTTGAGGGACATGCCCAGCGCCCAGTAGCCCAGGGTGGCGCGGGTGTAGCCGCCGCTGGGCACGAAGCCCGCCAGCTCGTAGCGCTCGCCGAAGAAGAAGGAGCCGATGGCCCAGTTCTGCGGCAGGGCGATGACCGGCATGCGGCCGGACTTGCCGGCGTTGGTGGTGCTGTTGCCGTTTTCGCCGGAGGAGTAGGTGAAGAACAGCTCCGGGGTCATCATGGACAGGCCGGTGTAGTCCACCGCGGCATCGAACAGGAAGCCGGAGCGGCCGCCGTTGGTGCTGCCGGTGTTGTAGGTCACCTTGCCGTAGTTGAAGTCGGACATGATTTTGAAGTTGTCGGCCACGGTGCCGGTGAAGGCCGCGCCGCCCCAGTAGCCACGCAGGCCGTCGGTGTTGGAGCTGTTGGGACCGGCATAGCCGCCGAGGGAAGTGGCACCGTTGCCGTTGACGGACTGGTAGCCCGCGTTGGCGTAAGCCGCGAAGGGCGTGATGCTGTAGTTGCCGAATTTCACGGGCACGGCGGCGAAGAGCACATCAGAGGAGGTGCCGCTGCCGGTGACCGTTTGGGTGGCGCCTGCGGTGTTGGCGTCAAACGGGCGGGCGTACCCGGCGGTGATGGAAATGTTGTCGGTGATGGGGGCGCTCACCACGGCCGCGGCCACTTGATCGTCGAAAATGGCGCTGCCGCCGCCGAAGGCCGCGGGCAGGGTGACGGTCTGGAAGCCTACGGACAGGTTCACCATGGTGTTGGGGAGCTTGTACTCGATGTAGGCTTTGCGCAGCATGATGTTGCTGTTTCCAGCGCTGTTGGCGGTCGCAGCGGCGTTGGTCCCAGCGGAGCGGCCAGCGCCGATGCCGTACAGGCCGTTGCCCCAGTTGTTGGTGCCGATCTGCGTATCGAGCACCGCGCGCAGGTTCTCGTTGGCGGTGAAATAGAAGGCCGTGCGCAGCTTCTGTTCGATGGAGAAGGTGCTGTCTTCGCCCGTGGCCGCACCGCCACCTAAGAAATCCCAGTTATTCCGTGAAACCGCTTCCATCCACCAGTAGCCCTTGGCCTTGACGTCGACGGCGAGGGCCACGCCGGACATGAGGAAGACGAGCATAAGGGCAAGGCCAGCGGTGATGAGGCGTTTCATAGGGTTCATTCCTTCCTTGGCTGTGAGGGTGATGATGGCGAAATGCAATGTAAGTAAACACTCGCTACTCGAAATGGTTGGGGATTTCAAGGGGGAATTTGACAAAAGTACAAAAAATATGACCCAAAAGCGAAGGGGCCGAGGCTTGCGGCCCCGGCCCCGAAGAGCGCGTTAGGTGATCAGGTGAATGGGCTTAGAACGTGTAGTTCAGAGCCAGGGCGGCGCGGTAAGCGTCCTTGCTGCCGTAGGTGCGGAAGTCGGCATCGCGGACAGCCCAGGTGTCCTTGTCGATGTCGGCGTTGATGTAGCCCAGGTTCAGGTGAACGCTGAGCTCGTCGTAGATCTGGTACTTGGTGTTGAAGTCAAGTTCCCACAGGCTGTCCTTGGTGGTCAGGAAGCCACCGTAGCTGGCAGCGCGGACGTTGGTGTCCTTCAGGTAGTCAGCGTCGTTGGTGCCCTTGATGTACAACAGGTGAGCAGTGTGGCTCAGCTTGTCGACGAGCTTGATGTCCTTCAAGGACACGCCAGCGGTCCAGAAGCCCATCACGTTGCGGACGTAGCCGGAGTTGGTGCCGAAGCCGTTGATGAAGTCGCGGTCGCCGAAGAAGAAGGAGCCGACGGCCCAGTTCTGCGGGTTGGCGATGACGGGCATACGACCGGAGGAGTCTTTCTCAGTGGAGTTTCCACCCTCGCCGGAGGAGTACACGAAGAAGGCGCTGGGGGTCATCATGGACAGGCCGGTGTAGTCAACAGCCACGTCGAACAGGAAGCCGGAGCGGCCACCGTCAGCAGCGTTGCCGCCGCCGTTGTTGTAGGAGACCTTGCCGTAGTTGAAGTCAGCCATGACCTTGAAGGGGTTGAAGGCGGTCATGGTGAAGGCGGCGCCGCCCCAGTAGCCTTTGAGGCCGTTCTGGGTGGAGCTGTTGGGACCAGCGAAGCCAGCCAAGCTGGAACCCACGCCGGACTGGTAGCCAGCGTTCATGTAAGCAGCAAACGGGGTGATGTTGTAGCCCTTGAAGTCGATGGGCAGGGCGGCGAACAGCACGTCGGCAGAAGCGCCGGAACCGATGGTGGTCGTCTGGGTCGCGCCGGCGCCATTCATGTCAGAGGGACGAGCGTAACCAGCGAGCAGCTTGATGTTGTCGGTGAGCGGGGTGCTCACGACAGCGGCGGCAACCTGGTCGTCCAGGATGGCGCTACCGCCACCAAAGGCGGCGGGCAGGGAGATGGTCTGGTAGCCGACCAGGAAGTTGACCGCAGTGCCGGGCCACTTGAAGTCAACATAGCCCTTGCGCAGCATGATGTTGCCATTGCCAGCGCTGTTGGCGGTCGGGGCAGCGTTGGTGCCAGCGGAACGGCCAGCGCCGATCTGGTACAGGCCATTGCCCCAGTTATTAGAGCCGATCTGCAGGTCGAGCACGCCTTTCAGGTTCTCGTTGGCGATGAACTGGAAGGCAACGCGCATGCGCTGCTCGATGTTCATCGAGTTTTCTTCGCTGTTTTTGGCACCACCGCCAAGGAAATCGTTGTTCTCACGGAAGTTGGCGTTGATCTGCCATTTGCCGCTGGCCTTGATGTCGGCAGCCTGAGCGGCGCCAGCCAAGCCCAGCACGAGCAGCGCCAGAATGGCAAAAATGCTCAGCTTTTTCATGTTATTCCTTCCTTCTCTTGCGGTTAATGATTGATCACGCTAACGCTATGCTTCGGCTCATGTTTATATGGTGAAAATTACATTTGCAAGACAAAAAATGACTAAAGTTAAAAAAACTTTACCGTCCAATTTTTTGGATCTGATTTGTGCTGGAAATCCGGTGGTTAGATAAAAGGAAGGGCCGACGCTTGCGCGCCGGCCCTGTGGCTTGAGAGGCTCGAAAGGAGAACTAGAACGTGTAGTTCAGAATTAAAGAAGCCTTGTAGGCGCTCTTGCTACCGTAGGTGTCGTAATCGGTATCGATGGCGCGCCAGGTGGCCTTGTCGAAGCTCGGGTTGATGTAGCCAAGCTGCAGGTGCATGGCCAGTTCGTCGTACACCTGGTACTTGGTGTTCAGGTCAACTTCCCACAGGCTGTCCTTGGTGGTCAGGAACTGGCCGTAGGTGGCGCTGCGCACGGTGCCGCCGGACTCCTTCAGGTAGTCAACGTCGTTGGTGCCCTTGAAGTAGATCACGTTGAAGGTGTGGCTCAGCTTGTCAACAAGCTTGATGTCCTTCAGGGAGAGGCCCAGGGCCCAGAAGCCCAGGTTGCTGCGGGTGGTGTCACCCAGGCCGTCGGCGATCAGGGAGTTGGAGCCCTGCAGCCAGAAGGAGCCAAGGGCCCAGTTCTGGGGGTTGCCGATGACGGGCATGCGGTTGGAGCGGTTCTCCTGAGTGGAGTTGCCCTTCTCACCGGAGGTGTAGGCGAAGAACAGCTCGGGGGTCATCATGGACAGGCCGGTGTAGTCAACAGCCACGTCGAACAGGAAGCCGGAGCGGCCGCCGGATGCGGCGTTGGTGTTGCCAGCGTTGTTATAGGTGGCCTTGCCGTAGTTGAAGTCAGCCATCACGACGAAGGGGTCGAACAGCTTGACGGTGGCGGCGATACCGCCGGTGTAAACGCGAGCGCCTTCTGACAGAGTGCTGTTGGGGCCCATCATGCCGGGCAGGCTGAGGCCGGTGCTCTGGCTGCCAATGGTGGCGTAAGCGGCAAAGGGATTCAGGCTCAGGCCCTTGTTCATGAAGCTCATGGGGGCGGTCAGGAAGGCGACGTCATAGTTGCCAGCGGAACCCTTGCCAGTGGTGGTCTGGGTGGCGCCAGCGGCGTTGACGTCGACGGCGCGGGCGTAGCCGCCCACCAGGGAGATGTTCTCGGTGACGGGCACGACGGCAGCAGCGGCGCCGACGAAATCGTCAAAGATGGCGCTTCCGCCGCCGAAGGCAGCGGGCAGGCTCAGGCTCTGGTAGCCGACCAGGAAGTTGACCGCAGTGCCGGGCCACTTGAAGTCGATGTAGCCCTGGCGCAGCATGATGTTGCCATTGCCAGCGGTGTTCGCGGTGGGGGCGGCATTGGTGGCGGCGGAACGGCCAGCGCCGATCTGGTACAGGCCATTGCCCCAATTGTTGGTGCCGATCTGGGTCTCGAGAACGCCTTTCAGGTTCTCGTTGGCGATGAACTGGAACTTGGTGCGCATGCGCTGGGAGATTCCGAAGGTGTTGGTTTCGCCAGTCTTGGAACCCTTGTCCAGGAACGCGGCGTTATTCAGCCAGTCAGCGCTGACGGTCCAGTCGCCGGAGGCTTTGATCTCGGCCGCGGAAGCACTGGTGGCTCCCATCAGCAGAGAAACCAGCAGTGCGAGGAGCAGTGCAAATTTCTTGTTCATTGTGTTTCCTTCCTTTGCTTAGATAAAAAAGTTCCAAACGAGCCTTTCTGCCACTGTACGAAGCATCTTTTATGTGAAAGTTTTGCGCGTGGCAATACTTTGACCGTCGTTTTCAGGAGAAAAGTAAAAAAATTTTTACCGTCCAGTTTTTTATCTTTTGCTTT
>JAVBYL010000040.1 GCA_030824035.1 Humidesulfovibrio sp. | reverse complement strand
CGTTCCGGGCGCGGCTGGCTTGCACCGCTGGCCCGCTGCTGCGAGGTTTTGCCCTGGGGCTGCCTGCCGGAGGGCTGGGCCGAGGAGGGCGACCCCTGGCGTGATTGCTGGGTTGGCTGTTGCCGCGAAGGCTGGGCCGGGGTGGTGTCCTGCTGCCCGGTCTGGGCCTCGGCGCCCTCACCTGCCTCACCCGTTTTTTTGCTTCGGCCGCGCCCGCGCCCGCGTGAACCGCGCGAGCGGCTGCGCTTCTTGGGCTGGTCGCCCTCAGCGTGGCCGTCTGCGTGACCGCCGTCCCCGTGGCCTTCGGCTGCGCTGGTCGGCTGGGAGGAGTGGGAGTCGCCCGCGCCGTCTGTGCCGGGGCGTGGGCCGGAATTCTGTGAGCCTGTGTCCTGCGCGCCCCGTGTGGGGGCGTCGTCGTGTTGATCCATCATGAAAAAGACCTCGGGAGAAAGAAATTTGTTCAGAAATTCGCGCGTGCGGGCACGTTGCCCGCCTGGGCCTGCGATGAAAACGCGGAGAAAAGGTTCTTCTCCGGCGGCGGCGCTCTGCCCCGGCTTAGGGCCTGGGCGCGCGGGCCTGGAAATAGGTGGCCCCGTCCTGCTGGCGTGCGGCTATCTCGCCCTGGGCCAGCAGCCCCTCAAGGGCCATATGCACGGACTGTTCCGGAACCAGCAGCGCCTGGGCCAATTGCCCGGCTGTCTGCGGCCTGCGCGTCAGGCTGGCCAAAAGGGCCGCCCGCAGCTGCGCGGTGTCGCGGGGTCCGGAAACGGCCCCGTCCTCAAGTCCTTGCCTCTTTTCGGCGGTATACGCAAGTGCCTCCGTAGCCTGGGCGGCCGGTTCGCTTCTCGTCGCGGTTGCCGCCAGCCGCTCCCGCCATCGTGTGAGCGTCGCGGCGTCCACGGCCTTGGCCTCGTCCTCCGTGCCCGGGCGGGAAAGGGTCACCACATCCACCCGGTGCGGGGCCAGGGCCCGGCAATACAGCTCCAGCGCGTCCAGGTTCTCCGCCGAATCGTTGACGCCCGCCACCAGCAGCACCTCCAGCCACACCCGCCCCGCGAACCGGGCGCGGAAGGAGCGGATGCCCTCGGCGATGTCCAGGGCGTTGAGGCCGGGGTGCGGGCGGTTCACCGCGGCGAACTCGGAGCCGAGCAGGCTGTCCAGGCTGGGCAGCACGATATCCGAGGCCAGGAGTTCGCCGCGCACCGTCTCGTCCGTCATCAGGCTGGCGTTGGTGAGCACGGCCACGGGCACCCCGGGAGCGATGCGCCTGACCCCGGCGATGATCCGCGGCAGGTCGCTGTTCAGCGTGGGCTCGCCCAGGCCGCCCAGAGTGATGACATCGGGCCGGGCCTCGCCCTTGGCGGCGCGCGCGGCCTCCCAGCGGGCCAGTTCGTCCAGCAAGGCGGCGGCGGGCACGTAGGGGGCGCGCTTCAGTGTCAGCGTGGCGAGCGGGCCGGACTCGCAGTACACGCAGTTCATGGAGCAGATGCGCCCGCCCAGGAGGTCGAGCCCCAGGCTACGCCCCAGCCGTCCGGAAAGCACCGGGCCGAAGATGTATTTGTAGGGTTCGTTCATTGTGGTCTCCCCGGCGCTCTCCCTGAAATGGCGGCGTGCGCGTGAATCGTTCGCTTGACGCGGGGGCGCGCACTCTGTAGGCCGAGGGCATCCCGACCAACAGGAGTCACCGATGCCCACGCGGATCGAAGAAGGACAGCTTGTTCTTGTCATCAGCCCCAAAGGCAAGCGCTTCATGCATGCCATGGACCTGGCCAAGGAAATACACACCCACGACGGACGCATCCTCATGTCCGACATCGCGGAGGCCGGGTACGGCGGCATTTGCCGTTCGCACCTGGGCCACCCGTACCGCATCCTCAAGCCCACGGTGTACGAACTCATCAAGGGCGTCAAGCGCCAGACGCAGATCATGTACCCCAAGGAAATCGGCTACGTGCTGCTCAAGCTGGGCATCCAGCCCGGCTGCCGCGTCATCGAAACCGGCACCGGCAGCGCGGGCCTCACCCTGGCCCTGGCCACCTACGTGGGCGATACCGGCATGGTGTACACCTACGAGCGCCGCGAAGAGTTCTACAAGCTCGCGGCCAAGAACCTCGCCCGCGTGGGCCTGTCGCACCGCGTCACCCAGCACCTGGCGGACATTGAAACCGACGGCTTCCAGCAGACCGAGGCCGATGCGCTGTTCCTGGACGTGCGCGTGCCCCAGGACTGCCTGCACCACATCCCCAAGGCCGTGCGCCCCGGCGCCATGTGCGGCTTTCTGTTGCCCACCTGCAATCAGGTGAGCGACCTGCTGCGCGGACTGGAGCAGGGGCCCTTCACCGAGCTGGAGGCCCTGGAGATTCTGGTGCGCCGCTACAAGACCGTGCCCGACCGCCTGCGCCCCGAAGACCGCATGGTGGCCCACACCGGCTTTCTTGTGTTCGCCCGCTGCATGGAAAAGCCCGAGCCCTTCGAGCGCCCCGCCAAGCCGGAGGCCGCCGAGTCCGACCCGGACACCGGCGTGGAGACCGACGAGGGCTTTGGCCCCCCCAGCGCCGAGACCGACCCCGAGGCCACGGAATAGAGAGACAAACACGGCCAGCGCCGACAGTTCGCAAGCGGCCCCAGCACCGGCGTTCGTCCGGCCTGGGGCCGTTGTTTTTGCTGTGGGTGGCCCCCTTCACCCCGGCGCCGCGGCCAGGCCCAGCCCTCCGCGCACTTGACGCACCCCGCCTGGGGCAAGTAAGGCCCATGTGGTCCCCCGCGAGGGGGGAAACTGAACGAATGGAGCACTGATGCGCCTGTACAACACCCTCGGCCGCGCCAAGCAGGAGTTCACCCCGCTGCGCGGCAACGATGTTTCCCTGTATGTCTGCGGCATCACCGCCTACGACCTTTGCCACATCGGCCACGCGCGCAGCTCCGTGGTGTTCGATGTCCTGGTGCGCTACCTGCGCTTCAAGGGCTACAACGTCACCTTCGTGCGCAACTTCACGGACGTGGACGACAAGATCATCAAGCGCGCCGCCGAGCTGGGGCTTACCTCCCAGGAAGTGGCGGAGAAATACATCGCCGAATTCTACGTGGACATGGACGCCCTGGGCGTGCTGCGCGCCGATGTGGAGCCCAAGTGCACCGAGCACATCGCGGAGATGATCACCCTCACCCAGGGGCTCATCAAGGACGGCCACGCTTACGCCACCCTCAGCGGCGACGTGTACTTCAAGGTGCGCAGCTTCGAGGGCTATGGCAAGCTCTCCGGCCGCAACATCGAGGACCTCATGAGCGGCGCGCGCGTGGAGCCCGGCGAGGAGAAGCTGGACCCCCTGGACTTCGCCCTGTGGAAGGCCGCCAAGCCCGGCGAGCCCTACTGGCCCAGCCCCTGGGGCAACGGCCGCCCCGGCTGGCACCTGGAGTGCAGCGCCATGAGCGAGAAGTACATGCCCCTGCCCCTGGACATCCACGGCGGCGGGCAGGATCTGGCCTTCCCGCACCACGAGAACGAGATCGCCCAGAGCGAGGCCGCCACGGGCAAGGAGTTCGCCCGGTTCTGGGTGCACAACGGCTTTGTGCAGATCAACTCCGAGAAGATGTCCAAGTCCCTTGGCAACTTCTTCACCATCCGCGACATTCTGGCCAAGTTCCTGCCCGAGACCCTGCGCTACTTCCTGCTCTCCATGCACTACCGCAGCCCGCTGGATTTCTCCTTCGACGCGCTGGAGGAGTCCGAGAAGGGCGTGCGCCGCATCTACACCGCGCTGCTGCAGGTGGAGGAGGCCCTGGCCGGAACCAAGTGGAGCAAGGGCGCCTTCCCGCAGGAGATCCTCGACGAGCTCTCCGGCTACGAGAAGGGCTTTGCCGAGGCCCTGGAAGACGACCTGAACACCGCCGCCGCCCTGGGCCACCTGTTTGGCGTGGTGCGCCTGGCCGGGCGCATTTTGGAAGATAAGGCCCTGCGCAAGACCGAGGCCGCCCGCGACACCCTGGCGCGCATCCAAGCCGCCGTGGCCGCGTGGTCCAAGGTGCTGGGCGTGTATGGCCTGGCCCCCGCCGTCTTCCTGGCCGACCTGAAGACCTGCCGCGCCGCGCGCGCGGGCATCGACGCCGCCCAGGTGGACGCGCTGCTGGAGAAGCGCCTGGAGGCCCGCAAGGCCAAGGACTTCGCCGCCTCCGACGCCATCCGCGACGAGCTGGCCGCCCTGCGCGTGGAGGTGAAGGACACCCCGCTGGGCCAGGTTTGGGACGTGCTGTAAGCCCATGACCTTCGCCGCCCTCCTCGCCATCGCCGTGGCCCTGGCCATGGACGCCTTTGCGGTGGCGCTGGCCACTGGCGTGTGCCTGCGGGACATGCGCCCCCGGCAGACCCTGCGCATGGCCGCCGCCTTCGGGCTGTTCCAGGCGCTCATGCCCGTTGCGGGCTGGCTCTTGGGCCTCTCCGTGCGCGAATACATCGAGTCCTACGACCACTGGTTGGCCTTCGCCCTGCTGGCTATGGTCGGCGGCAAGATGATTTGGGAGGGGCTGCGCGGTGCGGACGACGACCCCACCTGCAAGCCCAAGGACCCCACCCAGGGGGTTCAGCTGTTCGTCCTGGCCCTGGCCACCAGCATCGACGCCCTGGCCGTGGGCCTCTCCTTCGCCGTGCTCGGCCAATCCATCTGGCTGCCCGCGCTGGTCATCGGTCTGGTGTGCTTCGGGCTCACGGTCCTGGGGGTCAAGGTCGGCTGCATGGCCGGACATGTCTCCGCCGTGGGCCGCTACGCGGAGCTGCTGGGCGGGGCCACGCTTCTGGGCATAGGCCTGAAGATCCTGCTGGACCACCAGGCGCTGGCGTTCTAGCCGGAGGCATTGCCCAGGCCTACAGTTCAGGCCCGCAGTTTAGATCTACCGCTTTCCAACGTGCACGGCCGCGCCGGAGTATCGCTCTGGTGCGGCCGTGTTGCATTGAGGAGGGTTGTTGCGCCTATTTGGTATAGACAGGCTTTTTGCCGTGGGATATGGGAGCAACTTCTCGTGCGGTTACGCGGTGTTGCCCTCCGCAAACAGGATGCAGGCCCCCTGCTCCAAGCCCTGTAAGGATGCCCCCGTGAAAAAAGCTCCCCTCCTGTTGCTGATCGCCGCCGTGTTCCTGTTCGCAGGGTGCAGCACCAAGTCCCAGCTATACCGGCCAGACACCGTGGTGCACATCTCCCAAAGCTCCAAGTTCAAGGTGGGGGAGACCAGCGATTCGAGCGGGTTCACCTTTGTGGACAAGGCCGAGGCGTTTTCCCTCAAGGACGCCATGGCTGGAGCGGTGCAGGCGGCCCTGGCCATGGATGGGCTGAGCAGCGGCACGGCCAGCTACAGCGTCGACACCACCATCACCGGCTATGAGCCGGGGAACGCCTTCACCCGCTGGATCATCCCCGGCGCGGGCGCCACAACGCTCAAAACCGAGAGCATAGTGCGCGACGCAAGCGGCGCGGAGATCGCCCGCATTCCGGTGGAGCGGTCCATCGCAGCTGGCGGCGGCTACACCATCAACGCCTGGAAGTATGTGTTTGATGATGTCGCCAAGGAACTCGCCAGGGTCATCAAGGAAGACCTGCTGCTGCTGAAGCCCAAGACCACGTAGCGCCAACGCTCCACAAGCCGATTGCAAAGCCGCTGTCCCGGATATGTCCTGGGGCGGCGGCTTTGTGCGTGCGTGCGGAATTGGCGCGCGCAATAAAAACAGCCCCCGCAACGCTTTCGCATCGGCGGGGGCTGTCAGTACGAGCCAGGGCGGGAAGGCGGAACCTTCCGGGCCTGGGAGAATGGGTCGTTACATCGGGTAGTCGAGGGCTTCCGGAATCATGACTCCGGCCAGGGCTTCCCCGGCGCGGTCGCGCGCAAGGCGGGACCCGGCAAGGCTGGCCTCGGCCTGGGCGCGCAGGGCGGCGAATTCCTCAAGCCCGGCGTTGGCGCCGTAGCCGTACACCAGCTCGGCGCACACGCGGGCCACCTCGCCAGCGGTGCGGGCGCTCTGGATGGTGCAGAGGTCCGCGTAGAAGGACAGCAGCCCCTCCAGGCCCTCGGCCACAACCGGGTTCTCCGGGCCCTTGTTCTTCAGCTCCATCACGTCGTCCAGGAAGCTGCGGGCGGCCACGATCCAGCTGATGGCGTCGGCCATGGGGAAGGTGACGCCGTGGCGGTTGGAGTTGAACAGCTTCTTGCCGTTCTCGTCCTTGGCGTTTTGCAGGGTGTTCAGGGTGTGCAGCCACAGGCGCATGGCGGCGGCCAGGGGCTTGGCGCCCAGCTGCGGCCATTCGGCGGCCCAGGCTTCCAGCTGCTCAACCCAGTGGCCCATGAGCGCCAGGAACACCGGGTTGCCCATGGTGGCCACCAAGTGGCGGCGCTGCACAACTTCCGGGCCCTCGTAGGTGGCTTCCAGCTGGCAGTCGGTCCACTTCTGGAACAGGAAGCCGGGGCAGTCCTCGGTGACGCCGTAGCCGCCGACCATGGACACGGCCTCGCGCATCATGTTTGCGCCAACGCCGGGGCACCACAGCTTGCAGGCGGGGATGAGCACGTTGGTCTCGGCGTCGAGCACCACGCACTGCACGAAAACATCATTGGTGAGCGTTTCGAAGCGGCCCTGCAAACCGGATGCCTCGCGCTTGTCCTCGGGGGTGAAGGCGAGCTTCAGGTATTCCAGAACGTCGGCCTCGCGCTTTTTGAGGGCGCTCATCTGGGCGCGGGGGCCGGTGATGCCCTGCTCGTGGAACGTGGCCTCCTTCTCGCGCTCCAGGGGGTCGAGGAGGTCGGCCTTGCGCGAGGCATCGAAGCCCAGGGAGCAGCCGGCCTCGCCGGTGGCCCAAACTTCGGCCAGGCGCTGCACGGCGTCTTCCTTCATCTGCAGGCCCTGGTCGAAGCGCGGGGTGCCGGGCTGGGCCTCGCCACCGCGGAAACGGCCACGGTGGTAGCGGATGACCGGCTCCACCGCCGAAAGCAGCTTGGCGGAGGTCATGACGCCGACGGGGATGCGCGTGCGGTGGAACACCGAGCCGATGATTTCGGCGTGGCTGTACTTGGGCACGATGACGCCGTCGACGATGCTGTACCCGCCGATGATGCGGCTGGCCGGAACCTTCAGGCTCAGGATGGGGTCGCGGGTGCTGGAGAGCTGGTGCACCAGCTTGAGGGTGGGCGCGCCGCGGTCGAACACGCCGGGGTCGCCCTCCTCCAAAATGACCATGCAGGAGCCCTTGATGCGCGGGTCGTCGCTGGTGACGGCGGCGGTGACGAAGTTGGCGAAGTCCATGCCGGTGATGAAGCGTCCGCGCTTGTCCACCTGGAGCATGGGCTCCTCGCCTTCCTTCCACTCGGCCACGCGCACCTTGCTGCCCAGGATGCCGGTGTCCACGCCCACGTAGGGCAGGGGCTCGGTGAGGGCGAAGGCGCCGCGCCAGGTCTCGTGCCCCTCGCCGGGGCAGGAGATGCTCATGTAGTGGTCGCGCTGCTCCTTGGTGCCCTTCTCGTGGATGGGCGCCAGGGCCAGGTTGTTGGCCAGGCCGCAGGTGGCCGCGCCAGCATCGACCCAGGAGAGCTCGAAGGTGGTGAGCGACAGGGCGAAGTTCTTGGGCCCGTCGATGTAGCCGCCCTGGGTGGTGTCCATATACAGGGCGGTGAGGCCGGAGGAGTCGAAGGCGTCCAGCAGGCTCTGCTTGCGCTCGTCCCACTCGTGGGTGTTGCGCACGCCATCGGCCACCATGCGGGCCACGTGGCCGCGGGCAACGCCGCGGGCGGATTGGACCACCATCTGGAGGTCGTAGCGGTCGGTGTAGCGCCACATGATCTGGCGGACGTCGTCTCCGGGCAGTGTCGCGAGTTTGCTCATGAAGTTGGCCTCGAAATTTCGGTTTCAGGGTGCGCGTTCTTGGACGCGGGGGTCTGATTTTGAGGCTCGAAATACGGCATTCGGCCTTGGGTGTCAAAGGCCAATCGGCCTGCCTGCCATTACGGGAGGTTGTGTGCGGGGTGGAGGGCGCGCGCAGGGTGGCGGCAGGGTGCTGTTGCGGCGGGCAAAGCGCTTAGTGTGGGTGTCGAAACGCTTTGTGCGGTGAACGTGCCGCAAAATGGTGAACTGGCAAACAACAGCAGGCCGCTGATGTGAGGCGCTTTTTTTGTAAGTTGACACATGGAGGGGGGGGTCCCCCCTCTGTTTCGTCACCCTGTTTTAGGGCTGTGCGCGGCCAGGCAGGTGCTCGTTGCGCTGGATGAGCATCCACTGCTTCAGGTCCTCCGGCAGGGCCCGCCAGGAACCGGTTCCGGCGCGCTTCCAGGCCGGGAGGTCACAGTGCTTCACCAGCCTGTTGATGTGCTTGGGGTTTTCGCCAACGGCCAGGCAGATGGCCCGTGCGCCTTTGATGCAGATTTCTGGATTGCCTTCCATGAGGGGGGGCTCCTGGTGGGTTGAAGGGTTGTGAGTTCCGCTCGGCTGCGGACATTCCGCGCTCTCGGCAATGATGGGCATCGCACCGGTTCAGGGCCCTCTCGCCACCATGCGCAGGGGAAAGGGGTACTGTGCCATCTGACAATAAATCGCTGTGGTGGCAAGACGCGTCGTTGTCGTTGGGCGTCTCGCCTTCGCCGTTGCTGCCAATCAGCTCGTCCGCCTCAAGGCGCCGATGTTGCCTCACGGGCGGGTGGGTAGTGCCACCAAATGACGCCGCTCTATTTTGCCAACTCGCCATAAAATTGTCAATTGCATAACGGCAAATAAAATGGACATGGGCAAAAAATGTGCATACAAGATAAGTCAAGAGGCAAAGTTTGCAGGAGCGAAACAACCAGCAACAGCCAGGAGGCGAAGTGAGCTTCACCAGCAACCTGAGAGAGATGCTATGGCGCAAGGTGGGCGAGGAAAAGGCCTACCCCAACAGAAAGCGCATGGCCGACGCCCTGGGGGTCGACCCCTCGCAGCTCAATCGCTTCCTCGACGGCGAGCGCGGCCTGTCGGTTGACACCCTCGGACGCATTCTGGACGGGCTGGGCGCGCGCATTGTGCTGCCGGAGCCCGGCGCGGCCCCGGGCCTGCCGCCGCATGGAGGCCAACATCCCGGCGGTTCTGAGTCCCAGCCCGGAGAAGGGCGCCAGCCGGTTTCGCCCCGCGAGGTGTGCATCGTTTCCGCCAGCCCCACGGGCGCGGCCCCGCTGGCCGCCCACCGCCCGCCTGAAAGCGAGGACTACCTCGCCGTGCCCCTTGCCAGCATGCGCCTTGCCGCCGGGCCGGGCCGCATACCGGAGGAGGCCGTCCTGGGCTGGGTGCTTGTGTGGCGGCACCACGAATCCGTGCGCTTCCGCAACGATCTTGTGGCCGTTGAGGTGGGCCGAGGCGAGCAGGCCATGACCCCCGCCCTGCACCCCGGCGACATTGTGCTGGTGGACCGGGCGGAGCGCGCCCCCGACCCCGCGGGCAGGCTCATGCTGGTGTGCGAGGCGGACGGCGGCTGCGCCATCAAGCGGGTGGCCACCAAGCCAGTGGAGGGCGATATGGAGCTGGTGTTCTACTCCGACAACAGCAGGGACTGCCCGCCCACGGTGTACCGCCTGCAGCGCGACTACGGCGGCGAACTGCAAAGGGCCATCGGCGGGCGCGTCATCTGGGCCTGGAGCGACATGACCAGGAAATAGCTCCGCCAGGCCTCAATCCTGCCGCGCCCTGGCCTCGCAGCGACCGAGGCGCCCCCTCGGTTTGCTCCCCTTGACAGCGGACATAAACTATAGGAAATAGCCAGTTTCATTCAGTCGAAAAATCGAGGGCGTCTATGAAGTGGTTCTCCAAACTCTTCTCCGACTCTGGAGATAACGCCAGCGGCGAGCTCAACGCCTTCCTGGGCGCTGGCACGGAGTTCACCGGCCAGCTGCACTTCGAGGGCTCCGTGCGCATCGATGGACACTTCCAAGGGGTCATCACTTCGCCCGGGACGCTCATTCTGGGGCACGATGCCGTGGTGCGCGGCGAGGTGCGCGTGGCGCACCTGAACGCCAACGGCAGCATCATCGGCGAGGCCACCGCCAGCAAGAGCGCCCACATGCACGAGCACTCCGTGTTCGACGGCCACCTCATCACGCCGTCGCTCAGCATGGACGAGGGCGCGGTGCTCAACGGGACCATCGCCATGCCGCGCACACCAGGCGCTCCCTCCCCCACCATCGAGGCCGAGGTGCCCACCCTGCCCACCAGGGCTGTGTGCCCCGCCGAGTTGGACAGCGTGACCAGCGGCGCTGCCGACACCGAGGACGGGCAGTAGCTCGAAGCCTCAGGGCGGTTTCAGCTGCCGTATTGCATGCAAAGGGCGCATTCTCCACTGGCGGAGGGTGCGCCTTTTGCGTTGAGGGTGCGCCTGTTGTGTTGGCGGTCGTTTTGTGCGGTTCGTGTGCCCTGGCGGAAGCGGCGCTACTCGAAAACTAGCGCCTCGATGATGCTGCTTGAGAGCAGCATGCCCGCCCGCGTGAGACATAGCCGCGTCCCGTCGGTGGTCGCCAGGCGGCGCTCCAGCAACGTGCGGACGAGTTCCTCGTGCCCGGCAAGCTCGTTTAGGGGCGCGCCCAGGCAGGTGCGCAGGCCGAGCATGAGCCCCTCCTGCTGCAGTTGCTGGGCGGAGAGTTCCTCCCGGCTGGAGGAGTGCCCAGGCCCTATCTGCCCGACCCGGACGGCGGCGGCCCATTGGGTGGGAACCTCCGGGTTGGTCCAACGCAGGGAGCCACTATCGTGTGCTCCGGGCGCAGTGTCAGTCCCTGGCTCCGGCAAGGAGCTGAGGGCGCTGGCGCAAAGGGTGCGGGCGCGGAGAGTGGACACAGCGGCCGGACCAAGGCCCAGGTAGTCGCGGCCCTGCCAGCACAGCAGGTTGTGTCGGCACCGCCGCCCCGGACGGGCGTGGTTGGAAATCTCGTAGTGCTCAAAGCCCGCCGCATCCAGCAACGCTCCGCCATCAAGATACATGCGCTCCAGCGCTTCATCGCCTGGCAGGGGCGGCAGGCCGGAGTGCGCATCGGCGGCGGCCAGCGCCAGGGGAGTGCCGGGCTCCAGCGACAGGCCGTAGCAGGAGAGGTGGTCCGGGCCGAGGCCCAGGGCGGCGCGCAGGGTGTGCAGCCAGTGCTCCGGCGTTTGCCCCGGCAGGCCCCAGATGAGGTCCAGGCTGAGGTTCTCGAAGCCCGCGCCGCGGGCATCCCGCACGGCCCGCGCCGCCTCCGCCGCCGTGTGAGGGCGGCCCAGCAGGGCCAGCAGGGTGTCGTCCAGGCTCTGCACGCCCAGGCTCAGGCGGTTCACCCCACCGGAGCGCGCCGCGCGCAGCAGCTCCGGCGTGGCGGATTCGGGGTTGGCCTCCATGGTGATCTCGGCCCCTGGGGCCAGGGCAAAATGGCGGCGCAGGGCGTCCAGAATGGCAATGAGGCCTTCGGGCGGCAGCAGGCTGGGCGTGCCGCCCCCGAAGAAGACCGTGCTGACCGGTGCTGGCCCGCTGGCCCCCAGGCGCTGGCCCCACAGGGCGATTTCGTCTTGCAAGGTGGCGACGTAGGCGTCCATTCCGCCCGATCCGTCCATTTCGGCCTGCGCCACCGGGCGCGAGGAAAAGGCGCAGTAGCGGCAACGCGCGCGGCAGTATGGCGCGTGGAGGTAGAGGGAAAGTTCGGGCGGCGGGGAGTCCGCGTTAGCGGGCATAGCGGCGGGCGCCCTTGTAGCGCTTGGCCCAGTAGCTGTCGTCCATGTTCGCTTCGGAGATGTTCTTGCCCTTGCGCGGGCTGTGCACAAAGGTGCCGTCTTCCATGTATATGCCCACATGCCAGCGGCCCCGGCGGTTGATCTTGTAGAACACGAGGTCTCCGGCGCGCAGCTCGTGGCGGCTGACGGAGATGCCGGTCTGGAACTGCTCCTGCGCCGTGCGTGGCAGGGTGATGCCGTGCTGGGTGTAGGTCCACTGCGTGAAGCCGGAGCAGTCGAACCCGCTGGACGGGGCCGTGCCGCCCCAACGGTAGCGGCGGCCCTTTTGCGTCAGGCCGGTGCGCACGATGTCCAACCCCAGGGAGGGCGGCAGCTTGGACAGGCGCTCCAGGCGGGCCTCCACCTCCAGGTCGTCCAGGGAGGGAAATTCCGGAATGTCTGAGGCCTGGGGCGGGGCCTCGGTGAGCCCGGCCAGCTGGAGCTTTTTGGGCGTGGTCACCTTGCCGTGGGCCACGGGCGGCGTGGTGGGCAGGGGGCTGACGGGCAGCCGCACGGAGTTGGAAAGGAAGGTCTGCTCCGACTCGGGCAGTTGCTGCTCGGTGAGCAGGCCTACGTTCTGGGCGCGGATCGGGTCGGGGTCTTCCATGCGCACGGCCGCCGCGCTGACGGGCAGGCAGGAGAGGAACAGCACCACCGCCAGCAGGGTGGGCAGGGCGATGATGAGGTGGTCCGCGCTGAGCCTTGGCAGCGTTTTGGCGGCCTGCGCAAGGCGCCGTGCTGCGGTTCGCGCCGCGCGCGCTGCTTCGGGCAATGGCCAAACGCGGGGTGTGGCCCCGTCGTTGTCGTGTATATTCGCGTGCTTGCTCACGTCGTGGATGAACTCCTCGGCGGCCCTGACGCGTGCGGCCTCCCCCTGCGGAGGAACAGCGGCGGCGCGTGTGGGGCCAAGTGCCGGAGCCGGTCCGCGTGCCCGCCGAAAC
This sequence comes from Humidesulfovibrio sp., assembly GCA_030824035.1. GTDB lineage: Bacteria > Desulfobacterota > Desulfovibrionia > Desulfovibrionales > Desulfovibrionaceae > Humidesulfovibrio. The sequence continues at coordinate 3,270 of JAVBYL010000040.1, read as the reverse complement.
GCGGCGGGAGGGTGAAGGGGAAAGCGGACCGGGAAGCGGCTTCCAGATGGTATAGCCCTATTCTGGGCCTAGAGCCAAGGGAAAAAGCGTGCCCCGGCGGCATGGGCGGCATGACGTGCGTTCTGCGATCCGGCCTCCCTGGGGTTCGTTTTGCTGCGGCTGGACCGATGCGGGCCGCCGCGCTGGGCAAAGGCATTGACCCAGGGGGAGGCGTGCGGTATCGATAAGCGTCGATATTGAGGGGCTGGCTGGTGGCGTTCAGTATGCCCGTTCGCCTGGGGCGGCAAAAAGGGGGGAGGACGAAGCATGACGATGTCCACGGTGACGCACCGCGATTTGGCCCAGGCCCTCGGGGTTTCCGAAACCACGGTGAAGAGCTACCGCACCAAGTTCCCCACTTTTTTGCCCGTTGCCCGCGCGGGCAAGCCCGTGCGCCTGCATCCGGAGGCCCTGGATGTGTGCCGCCGGATACGCCAACTCTTTGGCGACGGGCTTTCCGTTTTGCAGGCATCAGAGATGTTACGATCTGAATTTAAAGAGTATCAGCTGAATCGACGCTTATCGACATCGAATGTTTCCAAGGCTGGCGAAGGCCCCCAAGCGGGCGCGGAGCCTGGCGCGGGCGCGAGTTCACCCCCTGTTCGGGGTGCGGCCTCAGCGGGCGTTCTGGAGGATTTGGTGCGGCAGGTGCATGAGGCGCAGCTGCGCGCCCAGGAGCTGGCCCAGGAGCGTATCGACAAGCTGGAGGCCGAGGTGCGCAACCTCGCCATCATGGAGGCCGCCTCCAAGAGCCTCATCGCCGAGCTGGTGAACGAGCTGCGCGCCAGCAGAGCCGCCAGCGCCCATGTTTCCCTCAGCCCGCAGCCGCCAGTGCCGGAGGTCGCCGCATCTGGGGCCGCCACGGTGAAACCCGCCGCCTCCCCTGGGGAGGGCGCGGGCAACGAGGCGGAAACCATGGTTATGGCGCGCAAGATCGTCACGGTGCATGATGGCGCGGGGCCTGTGGCCTCCTACGCCCTTGGCCGGGAGCCCCGGCCCGAGCCGTTGTTCCTCCCGGCTACGCCCCCGCGGGACTTTCTGGACCTGCCCGCCGTCATCCGTTCAGAGCGCGGCGAGTTCCTGGGCTTGCCGGGGGGGCAGTCCATCGCCCGCCTGGTGGAGGCCCTGGGCGGCGCGTCGAGCGACCCAGGCTCCACCCCTGCCGCCACCTCAGGCCATGCCCAAGGCCATGTCCAAGGCCATGTTGAAGACCAGCCCACCTGGCTGGAGGACGGCCCGGACGGCTGGATTTGCCTGCTGCCGCTGGGCCGGGCGCAAACGCGTGAGCTGGCCTTCGAGCGCACCACCACCCCGCGCGGGAACCTTGTGGGGTTCATCCGCCGCATGCGCAACGGCGACACAGAGGCCAGCCAGCAGGAGTTGCAGGAGCTTTTCCGCCGCCTGCGCGACCAGATGCCCTAAGCCACTGTTAGGGCGGCATAAATATCCACTTCCAGCCATTGCATATTTGGTCTATGCATGGCGGTAACGGCTTGGGCTCCGCACGCACTTCCTGAAGGGAGCTGGCGATCACCATGACAGGCGCGCCGCACGACACCATCCTCGTCATCGACGACGAGCTCCAGATCCGCAACTCCCTGAAGGAATACCTGGAAGACCACGAGTATGTGGTGCTCCAGGCCGGGAACGGGCGGGAGGGGTTGGCGCTGGCCCTGGAGCGGCGGCCCGACCTGGTGCTGGTGGACCTGTGCATGCCGGTGATGAGCGGCCAGGAGTTCATCGTGGAGCTGGTGCGGCAGGCTCCGGAGATCCCCATCATCGTGGTGTCCGGCGTTGGCGACATTGACGACGCCATGCGCGCCGTGCGCCTGGGCGCGTGGGATTTCGTCACCAAGCCGGTGGCGAAGATGCCCCTGCTGCTGCACACCATCCAGAGCGCTTTGGAAAGGGCGCGCCTGCGCCGCGAGAGCGTGCAGCACAAGCTCCAGTTGGAGCGCGAGGTGCACAAGCGCACCAGGGAGCTGGAGCAGACCAGGGCCGCCCTGGCCGAGCAGAACGGCTTCCTTTCCACCCTGCTGCGCAGCCTGCCCAACCCCATTTTTTATAAGGACGCCGCTGGCCGCTACCTGGGCTGCAACGCGCCCTTTGCGGCCCTTGTGGGCCTGCCCGTGGAGGACATCCTGGGCCGCACCGCCGAGGAGATCATCCCCCTGGAGCGCGTGCCCGACATCGTGCGCACCGACCAGGAGGTGCTGCTCAGCGGGGGCACGGTTTCCTACACGTTTTCCCTTGCGGCCAGTGATGGCTCCACACGGAGCTTCCAGGCCAGCAAGGGCGCGTTTTTGGACGTGCATGGGGCCGTGGCGGGCGTGGTGGGCGGCTTGGTGGACGTGACCGAGCTGAAGCGGACGCAGCGCGAACTGCGCGCCGCCTACGACCGCGCCGAGGCCGCCAACAAGGCCAAGGGCGAGTTCTTGGCCAACATGAGCCACGAGATCCGCACCCCCCTCAACGGGGTCATGGGCATGCTCCAGCTCATCCAGATGAGCTGCGCCGACCCTGCGCTGGCCAACTACTCCGGCAAGGCGCTGGATGCCGGGCGCAGGCTGCTCTCGCTCATGAACGACATCCTGGATTTTTCGCGCATCGAGGCGGGCAAGCTGAGCCTGAGCGAGGAGCCCTTCCGCCTGGGCGAGGTGGTGGATTCCGTCACCACCGCGCTGGACACCGTGGCGCGGGAAAAGGGCCTGACCCTGGGCTTTGGCCTGGACTGGAGCGTGCCGGAGTGGCTGGTGGGCGATGGCGCGCGCATCCGCCAGATCCTGTTCAACCTGGTGGGCAACGCCGTGAAGTTCACGGAGCGCGGCCAGGTGACCATCGAAGCCTGGGCGCGGGCCAACCAAACCTGGGACGACCCGCAGCGCGCGGGCGAGCACCAGGCCCTTCCGGGCGGCGGCACCGAGGGCCACGCCCCCGTGCCCCGGTCGCGGGGGCCCATGCTGTACCTCACCGTCAGCGACACAGGGCCGGGCATTCCCGACGAGAAGCTGGATATCATCTTCGAGCGCTTCACCCAGGCCGAGGGATCCTACACCCGCCAGCACCAGGGCGCGGGCCTGGGCCTGGCCATCGTCCGGCGCATCGTGCAGCTCATGGGCGGCGGCATCTGTGTGGAAAGCCGCCTGGGCCGCGGCTCGCGCATCCATGTGCACCTGCCCCTGCGCGCCAGCGCCGCAAGCGGCAATCTCGCCGTGGCGGAGCATGGCCAGG
>JAVBYL010000069.1 GCA_030824035.1 Humidesulfovibrio sp. | reverse complement strand
CCGGGGCAGACCGCATCCGCCCGACAAGGAGCCGCATGAGCACCGCCCCGCGCGCCGTCATCTTCGATCTGGACGGCACCCTGCTCGACACCCTGGACGACCTGGCCGACGCCGGCAACGTGACCCTGGAGGCCCTGGGCCTGCCCAAGCATCCCGTGGACGCCTACCGCTATTTCGTGGGCCTGGGCGTGGTGGAGCTGGCCCGCATGATGCTGCCCGAGGACCGCCGCGACGAGGCCACCGTGGCCACGGCCGCCGAGAGGGTGGGCGCGGAGTACAAGCTGCGTTGGAAGGACAAGAGCCGCCCCTACGAGGGCGTGGCCGATATGCTGGCCGCCCTGCTGGAGCGCGGGCTGCCCCTGTGCGTGCTTTCCAACAAGCCCCAGGTGTACACCGACGTCACCGTGCGGGAGTTCTTCCCCGGCTTTCCCTTCCGCTTTATCCACGGGGCGCGGCCGGAGGTTCCGAACAAGCCGCACCCGGCAGGGGCCCTGGCCCTGGCGCGGGAGCTCTCCCTCTCGCCCGGCGAAATATGCTTTGTGGGCGATACGGCCACGGACATGAAGACCGCGCGCGGCGCGGGCATGCTGCCCGTGGGGGCCCTGTGGGGCTTCCGCACCGCGCAGGAGCTGACGGAGAACGGGGCGCGGCATCTCATCGCCCGGCCCGCCGAGCTTTTGGATATCGTCGGCCCGCGGGCCTAGCCGCCAGGCAAGACGGGAGCCCAGACAGTGCCGCACAACCGCAGCCACGCGCCAAACCCGCCTCCGGAGGGGCTGATGCACGCGGTGAACTCCGGCGTGCTGGTGCTGGACGCGCTCTCCGGCCTGGTGCTGAAGGCCAACGCCAAGGCGCTGGGGTTGCTTGGGCTGGGCAAGTCCGCCCTGCCGGAGTTCGCGCAGCTGGCGCGCATGTTCCAGCCGGGCGAGCTGGTGCTGGGCCACCTGGCCGCCGGAGTGGAGGAGCGGGAATGCCGCCTGGGCATGCCCCAGGGCGGGGTGCTGCCGCTGCTCGTTTCCTCGCGCCGCCTCGCCGCCTCGGCCAGCCCCACGGGCCAGGCCGCCATCGTGCTCACCCTCACGGACATCTCGCGCATCAAGCGCGCCGAGGCCAAGTTCCAGAGTTTTTTCGAGAACGTCATCGAGGGCGTGTTCCAGTCCACCCCCAGCGGCCAGTACCTCATGGTCAACCCCGGTCTGTGCGCCATCCTGGGCTTCGATACGCCCGAGGAACTCATCTCCCACTTTTCCGACCTGCGCAGCCAGCTGTATGTGGACCCCGTGGACCGCGACACCCTGTTCCGCCTGCTGAGCGAGAGCGGGCAGGTGAAGGGGTTCGAGACGCGCTTCATTTGCAAGGACGGCTCGTTCAAGTGGATTTCCCTTACCGCCCGCGAGGTGCGCGACCCCTCCTCCGGGGAGCTGCTGTACATCGAGGGCCTGAACATCGACATCACCGCGCGCAAGGAGGTGGAGCGCGCCCTGCGCGAGAGCGAGGAGAAGTTCCGCCACACCTTCGACCAGTCGCCCATCGGGGCCTCCATGGTGAGCCTGGACAACACCTTTCTGCGCGCCAACGAGACGTTCTGCCGCATCACCGGCTACACGGAGGAGGAACTGCGGCACATCACCTTTGCCGAGATAACCCACCCGGACGAGCGCGGCGAAAGCCTGCTGCAGTACGGCCGGGTGAAGCGCGGCGAGGTGGAGGCCTTCCGTCAGGACAAGCGCTACATCCACAAGGACGGCCACGAGGTGTGGGTGCACCTTTCCGCGGGCATGGTGCGCGACTCGGCCGGAAACCCGCTGTATCTGCTGCCCATCGTGCAGGACATCACCGACCGCAAGAACGCCGAGGCGGGCCTGCGCCGAATCTTTGCGGAGAAGGAGCGCCTGCGCGCCAACCTGGAGGCCATGTTCCGGTCCATCCCCGATGCCATCATCACCGTGGACACGGACATGCGCATCATCCAGACCAACCGGGCCCTGGACGAGGTGTGCTGCATCGGCGCGGACCTGACCCAGGGCAAGGGGCTGGCGGGCATCGCCGGGTCGTGCAAGCGGGCCTGTTTTTCCGTGCTGCAAACCACCCTGGAAACCCGGCGGGCCGTGGTGGAGCACCGGGTGGAGTGCCAAACCCACGCCCCGGGCAAGGTGGTGGTCATCAACAGTTCGCCGCTGCTTGATAGCGAGAACAATTTCGCGGGCGCGGTGCTGGTCATCCGCGACATCACCCGCCTGGCCGACCTTGAGCGCCGCCTCACAGATCTGCACGGCCACCGGGGCATTGTGGGGAAAAGCAAGGTGATGCAGGACATCTACGGCGTGCTGGACCACCTCTCGGACGTGGAGTCCACGGTGCTCATCACCGGGGAAAGCGGCACCGGCAAGGAGCTGGTGGCCGAGGCCCTGCACTACGGCGGCGCGCGCTGCAAGGGCCCGCTCATCAAGGTGAACTGCTCGGCCCTGTCTGAAAGCCTGCTGGAGAGCGAGCTGTTCGGCCACACGCGCGGGGCCTTCACCGGGGCCATCCGCGACAAGGTGGGTCGGTTTGAGGCCGCGGAGGGCGGCACCATCTTTCTGGACGAAATCGGCGATATTTCGCCGCGCATCCAGCTGAACCTGCTGCGCGTGCTGGAGCGCAAGGAGTTCGAGCGCGTGGGCGACTCCAAGACGCGCAAGGCCAACGTGCGCGTGCTGGCCGCCACCAACGTGAACCTCATGGACAAGATCCGCCAGGGCCTGTTCCGCGAGGACCTGTACTACCGCCTCAAGGTCATGGTCATCCACCTGCCGCCCCTGCGCGAGCGGGCGGAGGACATTCCCCTGCTCATGGCGCACTTCATCACCCAGTTCCAGGCCAGCTTCGGCAAGCTCATCACCAAATGCTCGGATGAGGTCATGCGGCTGTTCATGACCTACCCCTGGCCGGGCAACGTGCGCGAGCTGAAGTACGCCCTGGAGCACGCCTGCATCCTGTGCCCGGGCGGAGACATCACCCTGGCGCACCTGCCCGCGGACCTGCTGCGCTTCAACCAGGGCCAGGCCCTGCCGCGCTTTGAGCCCGATGCGCCCAAGCCCGGCCCCGGCTCCCGCGGGCTCACCCGCGATGGCATCGGCCAGGCCCTGACGCAGGCGGGGGACAACCGGGCCAAGGCCGCGCGCATTCTGGGCGTGGACCGCCGCACCCTGTACCGGAACATGGAGCGCTTGGGACTCAAGTAGTGGCGCGGGTGGGAGCTTATCCCACTTTTGTGCCACATATGTGTGTCGCCACACATGTGGCGCGCGCCACACTTTTGGCGCAATGCGCACCACATGACTTTCGTACGTAATTCCTGAAAAACGTTGGTAATGCAGAATCCGCGACTGGCCATGCGAGTGTTTACCCGCTGGCACGGCATTTGCCTATGGGGTTGCGCATGCACTTGGTCTATGGCGTCCTGCGCCAGGGAGCCCGGTCTATGCGAGGGGGAGCCTCCCGAAAGGGAGGCTCATGGCGGGGGCCTTAGTTTGATATTCAACCGGCGAGCGACCATAGGAGCACGACGCATGGCAGACGCTGCGGTCAAGAAACCGATTTACAAATCTCTGTATTTCCAAGTCATCACAGGCATTCTTATCGGCATCGCCCTGGGCATGCTGTATCCCGGCAAGGAAGGCCTGGCCGCGCAGATGAAGCCCTTTGGCGACGCCTTCATCAAGATGATCAAGATGATCATCGCGCCCATCATCTTCTGCACGGTCGTCGTCGGCATCGCCAAGATGGGCGACATGGGCAAGGTGGGTCGCGTCGGCCTCAAGGCCATGCTGTACTTCTGGACCATGACCCTCGTCGCTCTGGCGATCGGCATGGTCGTGGTCAACCTGTACGAGCCCGGCGCGGGCATGAACCTCGACGTGTCCAAGCTGGACGCGGGCTCGGTGGAGAAGTTCGCCGGCTCGGCCAAGAAGCTGTCCACCGTGGAATTCATCATGCACATCATCCCCACCAACGTGGTGGATGCCTTTGCCAAGGGTGAAATCCTGCAGGTGCTGTTCTTCTCCATCTTCTTCGGCCTGGCGCTTTCCTCCCTGGGCGAGAAGACCAAGAACGTCACCAAGTTCATCGAGGAATTCAGCAAGGGCCTGTTCAAGGTCGTTCACTACATCATGTACTTTGCGCCCATGGGCGCCTTTGGCGCCATGGCCTACGTGGTTGGCGCGCACGGCGTGGCAACGCTCCAGCCGCTCATGTACCTCATGGCTGGCGTGTACACCACCTGTCTGCTCTTCATCTTCGTGGTGCTCTGGGCCGTGTGCCATTTCTCCGGCTTCAGCCTGTGGCGCTACCTCTGCTTCATCAAGGAGGAAATTCTGCTGGTGCTCGGCACCTCCTCCTCCGAGACCGCCCTGCCGCGCATGATGGCCAAGATGGAAGTGGCCGGCTGCAACCGCTCCGTGGTGGGCCTCACCCTGCCCATGGGCTATTCCTTCAACCTTGATGGAACCTGCATCTACCTGACCATGGCCTCCATCTTCCTGGCCCAGGCCACCAACACCCCGCTGACCCTCAACGACCAGCTGTACATGCTGGGCATCCTGCTCCTGACCTCCAAGGGCGCGGCTGCGGTCACCGGCGGCGGCTTCATCACCCTGGCCGCCACCCTGGGCTCCCTCGGCACCATCCCCGTGGCCTCCATGGCCGTGCTGCTCGGCGTGGACCGCTTCATGAGCGAGGCGCGCGCCATCACCAACCTCATCGGCAACGGCATCGCCACCATCGTGGTGTCCAAGTGGGAAGGCGCGCTGGATACGAACGCGCTGAAGTGCGCCCTTTCCGGCGTTTCCGATGCCGCCGAGGACGACCCGGAGGAGATGATCTCCGACGCCGCCAACGGCGACGCAGCCGTCTGCCGCGTTCCTGTCGACAAGGCCTAAAAAAGCCCCCCAGCCCCCTGTGGCCTTCGGGTCGCAGGGGGCGTTTTTTCGCGTTAAGCGCTGGCGGGGGCCAGCCGCCTTTCAGCCGCGCGGCCAAGCCCGCACCAAGCACAACGATTTGGAGGAGCGAATGCAAGTACCTTTGACAGCCAACCATCAGAGCCTGCGCAACCACCGTCTGGACGGTGTGCTGGACTGGGCGCAGATGCTTTCCGGCGTGGGGCTCATCCTGTTCATGTGGGCGCACATGCTGCTGGTGGGCAGCGTGCTCTTAAGCCCCGGCATCATGAACGGCATTGCCGATTTTTTCGAGTCCAGCGGCATGGCCCAGGTGGGCGGCCCGCTGATATTCCTGCTGTTTCTGGGGCACTTCGTCCTGGCCGCGCGCAAGATTCCCTTCCGCCTGGAAGGCCAAAAGACCATCCTGGAGCAGGCCAAGCTGCTGCACCACCAGGACACCTGGCTGTGGGTGGTGCAGGCCACAACGGCCATGGTCATCCTCATCATGGGCGCCATCCACATGTGGGCCGTGCTTTCCGACCTGCCCATCGTGGCGCTGAAGTGCGCGGAGACCTTGCAGAAGAACAGCGGCTGGCTGCTGTTCTACCTGGTGCTGGCACCGCTGGTGCACGTGCACCTGGGCATCGGCCTGTACCGCATCGCGGTGAAGTGGGGCTTTGTGGGCCGGGCTGGTCGCAAGGGGCTCAAGCGCTTTGTGAACCTGCTCATCCTGGTCTCCGTCGGCATCAGCGTGCTCACGCTGTTCCGCTTCTGGTTCATGACGGTCTAGGGGGAGACGCATGCAGACTATCTACACTGACGTTCTTGTTGTTGGCGCCGGCCTGGCCGGCGAGCGCGCGGCCATCGAGGCCGCCCAGGCGGGATTCTCCGCCATTTGTTTGAGCCTTGTGCCCTCCCGCCGGTCGCACTCCTCCGCGGCCATGGGCGGCATGCAGGCGGCCATGGGCAACTGCGCCAAGGGCGAGGGCGACTGCCCCGACGTCCACTTTTCCGACACGGTGAAGGGCTCCGACTGGGGCTGCGACCAGGAAGTGGCGCGCATGTTCGCCGACCGCGCCCCCATCGAGATGCGCCAGCTGGCCTACTGGGGCGTGCCCTGGGGCCGCGTGGTTCCCGGCAAGGGCACGTACTACAAGGGCGGCAAGCTCTACGACAAGGAAGAGAAGGAAGAGAACCGCGGGCTCATCAACTCCCGCGACTTCGGCGGCACGGCCAAGTGGCGCACCTGCTACGTGTCGGACGGCACCGGCCACTCCGTGCTGTACGCCATCGACAACGTCTGCGCCAAGCTGGGCGTGGAGGTGCACGACAAGACCGAGTCCATCTCCCTCATCCACGACGGCGTGACCTGCTTTGGCGCCGTGGCCCGCTGCCTGCGCACGGGCGAGCTGCGCGTGTACCTGGCCAAGGCCACGGTCATCGCCACCGGCGGCTTCGGCCGCATCTACCCCGGCACCACCAACGCGGTCATCTGCGATGGCGGCGGCCACATCACGGCCATCAACACCGGCCTGGTGCCCATGGGCAACATGGAGGCGGTGCAGTTCCACCCCACCGGCATTGTGCCCACGGAAATCCTCGTCACCGAGGGCTGCCGCGGCGACGGCGGCACCCTGCTGGACGTGAACGAAGAGCGCTTCATGCACATCTACGAGCCGGAGAAGCAGGAGCTGGCCAGCCGCGACGTGGTGGCCCGCTGGATGACGCACCACATCCGCGAGGGCAAGGGCGTCAAGAGCCCCTACGGCGACCACCTTTGGCTGGATATCCGCCACCTGGGCGAGAAGCACATCACCGGCAAGCTGCGCGAGGTGTACGAGATCTGCACGTCCTTCCTGGGCGTTGACCCCATCCGCCAGCTCATTCCCGTGCGGCCCACCCACCACTACAGCATGGGCGGCGTGCGCACCAACAAGGACGGCAAGGCTTACGGCCTCGGCGGCCTGTTCAGCGTGGGCGAGGCCGCCTGCTGGGACATGCACGGCTTCAACCGCCTGGGCGGCAACTCCCTGGCCGAGACCGTCGTGGCCGGCGGCATTGTGGGCAAGAAGATCGCCGAGTTCCTGCAAGGGGCCGAGGTCACCTTCAACTCCGCCGTCATCGACGCCGAGGTGAAGAAGCAGCAGGAGCGCATCCAGAACATCATCAGCTGCAAGGCCGGCACCGAGAACGTGTTCAAGGTGCGCGCCGCCATGCAGGACGCCCTGTTCAAGGGCGCGAACATCTTCCGCACCGAGGCCGGGCTGACCGAATGCGTCAAGACCCTGCAGGAGGTGCTGGAGCGCGCGCGCAAGGTGGGGCTCAAGAGCAACGGCATGGGCGTGAACCCGGAACTCTCCGCCGCCCTCAAAATCGAGGGCCAGGTGAAGATGGGCCTTATGCTGGCCTACGGCGCGCTGATGCGCACCGAGTCGCGCGGGAGCCACAACCGCGAGGACTTCCCCGCGCGCAACGACCGCGACTGGCTCTCCCGCACGCTGGCCTACTGGAAGAACGAGTCCGACACGCTGCCGACCCTGGAGTACGAACCGGCCACGCCCGTGTTCCACATTCCGCCGGGAGACCGTGGCTACGGCAAGAGCGAGATCATCAAAGCCGAGAGCAAGGGGTAGCGCATCATGGGCAGACTGCTGAAATTCAACATCTTCCGCTATAATCCGCAGGATCCGGAGTCCACCCCGCACATGGAAAGCTTTGTGCTGGAAGAAACCGACTCCATGACCCTGTTCATCGTGCTCAACCGCATCCGCGAGGAGCAGGACCCGAGCCTGCAGTTCGACTTCTGCTGCCGGGCGGGCATCTGCGGCTCCTGCGGCATGGTCATCAACGGCCGCCCCGGCCTGGCCTGCCACACCAAAACCAAGGACCTCCCCGAGGAGATCACCCTGTTGCCCCTGCCGGTGTTCCAGCTGGTGGGCGACCTCTCGGTGGACACCGGCTCCTGGTTCCGCGAGCTGTACGACACCGTGGAGAGCTGGATCCACACCAAGAAGCAGTTCGACCCGAACGCCCCGGAAGAGCGCATGGAAGACGCCGTGGCCGAGTCCATCTACGAGCTGGACCGCTGCATTGAGTGCGGCTGCTGCGTGGCCGCCTGCGGCACCGCGCGCATGCGCCCGGACTTCCTGGGAGCCGCCGGCATCAACAAGGTGGGCCGCTTCCTCATCGACCCCAGGGACGAGCGCACCGAGCAGGATTACTACGAGATCATCGGCAACGACATGGGCATCTTCGGCTGCATGGGCCTCTTGGCCTGCGAGGACGTGTGCCCCAAGCACATGCCCCTGCAGGACCAGCTGGGCTTTCTGCGCCGCAAGATGGGCATCACCGCGCTGAAGAACTTCTTCCGCAAATAGGCAGGAAGGAGGGAGGCGGAGCATATGAGGGAAATCAACGGGGCGGACATTTCCGCGGCTGTGGCGCGCATGTGCATGAGCGCCAACACCAAGCTGCCGGACGATGTGCGCCGGAAGTTTGAGGAAGGCCTGGCCGGCGAGACCACGGACGCCGGAAGGGAGATCTTCCGCCAACTGCTGGAGAACGCGGATTTGGCCTTCGAGACCAAGCTGCCGCTCTGCCAGGACTGCGGCCTGGCCATCTTCTATGTGGAGATGGGCGAGGACGTGTGCGTGCCCGGCGGCATCAACGAGGCCATCACCGAGGGCATGGTGACGGGGTACAAGGACGGCTTTTTGCGCAAGAGCAGCTGCGATCCGCTCACCCGAAAGAACACCGGCGACAACACCCCGGCCATCATCCACATCGACTTCGTGCCCGGCGATGGGCTGAAGATCAGCTACATGGCCAAGGGCGGCGGCTCTGAGAACATGAGCCGCGTGACCATGCTCTCCCCCTCGCAGGGGTGGGAGGGCATCAAGAAGTTTGTGGTGCAGCGCGTGGTGGAGGCCGGGCCCAACCCGTGCCCGCCCATCATCCTGGGCATCGGCATTGGCGGCACCTTTGAAACCGCGCCGAAAAACGCCAAGCGCGCGCTGTTGCGCAAGCTGGACGACACCCACCCGGACCCCAAGGTTGCGGAGATGGAAGCCGAGCTGCTGGCCGCCGTGAACAAGCTGGGCATAGGCCCCATGGGCCTGGGCGGCAGCTACACCTGCCTGGGCGTCAAGATCGCCGTGGCCCCCTGCCACATAGCCAGCCTGCCGCTGGCCGTGAACGTGCAGTGCCACAGCGCCCGGCACGAGGAGGTGGAGTTCTAAATGGCCACCTATACGCTGAACACCCCGCTCACCGCGGCGGACACCGACAAACTGCGCGCGGGCGACGTGGTGCTGCTCAATGGCATCATCTACTCCGGCCGCGATGCGGCGCACAAGAAGCTCATGGAGCTTTTGGACAAGGGCGAGAGCCTGCCCTTCGACCTCACGGGGGCGTCCATCTACTACGTGGGGCCTTCCCCCGCGCCTCCGGGCCGTCCCATCGGCGCGGCCGGGCCCACCACCAGCTACCGCATGGATGCCTACGCCCCGCGCCTCATCGGCCTGGGGCTCAAGGCCACCATAGGCAAGGGCAAGCGCTCCGACGAGGTGAAGAAGGCCATGGCCGAGCACAAGGCCGTGTACTTCGGCGCCACGGGCGGCGCGGGCGCGTTGCTGTCCAAGTGCATCACGGCCAGCAAGGTCATCGCCTTCGATGAGCTTGGACCCGAGGCTGTGCGTGAAATGACCGTGAAGGACTTCCCGCTGCTCGTCATCAACGATGCGCACGGCGGGGAGCTGTACGCGAAGCCGAATCTGGACGACTAGCGCCTGGCGGTGCCGGTGTGAGGGCGCTACCTCACCGGCCAGTTTGCACCGCCAGGACCTGATGCGGAAGAGTGCGGCGGCCCAGGGCCCCGCAGGCCGGACCCGGTTCCCCGGATGGCCGGAGTCCGGCTGCTCCGCCGCATCGGAGCCGTTTTAGACTCGGAGACGCTTCGCCACTGGGGCGCGGGTGGGGCATGCGGCCTTGCCCGCGCCCCTTGCGTTGCGCTGGGGCAGTTGGTAGCATGCCGGATTGCGGTGGGCGGGTGCTTACGCCCGTTTTCTCCGGTGGTTACCAGCCCCCCAGGCGGGCGCCGATGATGGATTTTCCCGGCGGGCAACGCCCCGCGGCGCAGGAGCACGGCATGCAGAATTCCAGGCAGAATCCCCTGCGGACAGTGGACCTTGCCGCCATGCGCGACGAGGCCTTCCAGGCCGCCGTGGCCAGCGAGAGCGGGCAGCTGTTGGCCTCGTGCTACCAGTGCGGCAACTGCACGGCAGGCTGCGCCTACACCCACGACTATGACATCCCCGTGCATCAGGTGATGCGCCTGGTGCAGCTGGGCCACAGGGAGCGCGCCCTGTCCTGCCGGTCCATCTGGCTGTGCGCCACCTGCCAGGCCTGCACCACCCGCTGCCCCAACAACATCGACGTGGCCCGCGTGATGGACGTGCTGCGGCACATGGCCCGCCGCGCCGGGCATGCCCCGGAGCCCACGGTGAAGACCTTCACCGACGGCTTTCTGGCCAGCGTGGCGCGGCATGGCCGCGTGTTCGAGGCCGGGCTGGCCGCCGTGTTCGCCATCAAGAGCGGCAAGCCCCTGCAGGACGCCGGGCTCGGCCCGGCCATGCTCTCCCGCGGCAAGCTGGCCTTTTTGCCCCACGAGCCGGAGGGCCAGGGCAAGGCCGAGGTGGCCGCGATTTTTGAGCGCTTTTACGCAAGGAAAAAGCAGGGGGGTGGCGAATGAGCGTCCCCGGCAACTCCTCCGCCAGCCCGGCAACGCCCGCGCTGACGAACCCGAAGCGCCTGGCCTACTACCCCGGCTGCTCCCAAAGCGGCACCGCCGCAGAGTACGACATATCCACCCGCGCCTGCTGCGCCGAGCTTGGCCTGGAACTGGTGGACGTGCCCGACTGGACCTGCTGCGGGTCCACCCCGGCCCACACGGTGGACCACCACCTGGCCGGAGCCTTGGCCGCGCGCAACCTGCGCCAGGCCGAGGCGACGGGCTGCGAGCGCATGGCCACGCCGTGCCCTAGTTGCCTGGCGGCCCTGCGCACGGCCGGGCACCATCTGCACCAGGAGGCCTACCGCGCCGAGGTGGAGCACCTGCTGGGCGGCCCGGCCCCACAGGAGTCCACGGCCATCTCCGTGCTCCAGGCGCTCGTGGAGAACATCGGGCCGGAGGCCATCGCCACGGCGGTGAAGAAGCCCCTCACCGGCCTGCGCGTTGCCCCGTATTACGGCTGCATCATGAACCGCCCGCCGGAACTCATGGCCTTCGACGACCCCGAGAACCCCACGGCCATGGACCGCATCCTGGCCGCCTGCGGGGCCACTGTGGTGCCGTATCCCTTCAAGACGGAGTGCTGCGGCGCGGCCTTCGGCATGCCCCGGCTGGACGTGATGCAGCGGCTTTCCGCGCGCCTGCTGGCCATGGCCGAGGAGTGCGGGGCGGATGTGGTGGTGGTGGCCTGCCCGCTGTGCCAGATGAACCTGGACCTGCGGCGCGGGCAGGTGAACAGCGCCGCCAAGGCCGACTACCGCATGCCCGTGCCATACTTTACGCAGCTGCTGGGGCTGGCCCTGGGCCTGCCTGAGAGCTCCCTGTGCCTGGACAAGCTGGTGCTGGACCTGCGCCCCGCCCTGGCCCGGGCCGAGGAGCGGGAGCGCAAGCGCGCGGAGGAATCCGCCGCCCAAAACGGCGCAAAGCCCTGCAAGCCCGGCGATGCCAGCCATAAGGAGGACGCCCCATGCGCATAGGCGTCATGGTTTGCCACTGCGGCAACAACATCGCCGCCACCGTGGACGTGGAGGCCGTGGCCGCCGCCGCCCGCGAGTTCCCGGACGTTGTCTTCGCCACGGACCACATGTACGCCTGCTCCGACCCCGGCCAGAAGAGCATCGAGCAGGTCATCACCGACATGAAGCTCGACGGCGTGGTGGTGGCCTCCTGCTCCCCGCGCATGCACGAGGCCACCTTCCGCCGCGCCGTGGAGCGCGCGGGCCTGAACCGCTACATGTTCGAGATGGCCAACATCCGCGAGCATGTGGCCTGGATTTCCCTGGACCGCCGCCGCAACACCGAGAAGGCCACGGATCTGGTGCGCATGGCCGTGGAAAAACTGCGTCACAACCGGCCCCTCACCGCCAAGAGCTTCGATGTGCAGAAGCGCGTGCTCATCGTGGGCGGCGGCGTGGCGGGCGTGCAGGCCGCCCTGGACTGCGCGGACGGCGGCCTGGACGTGGTGCTGGTGGAGCGCAAGCAGGCCATCGGCGGCATCATGAGCAAGCTGGACAAGACCTTCCCCACCATCGACTGCTCCGTGTGCGTGCTGGGGCCAAAGATGGTGGATGTGGGCCAGCATCCGCGCATCACCCTGCACACCCTCTCCGAGGTGGAGGAGGTCAGCGGGTATGTGGGCAATTTCGAGGTCACCGTCCGCAAAAAGACGCCCTACGTGGACTGGACCAAGTGCACGGGCTGCGGCGCGTGCCTGGAAAAATGCCCCAGCAAGAAGGTGCCGGACAGCTTCAACGAGAACGTGTCGTTCTGCACGGCCATCAACATTCCGTTCCCCCAGGCCATTCCCAAGCGCGCCGCCATCGACCCCGCGCACTGCCGCCAGTTCACCAAGGGCAAGTGCGGCGTGTGCCAAAAGGTCTGCCCGGCCGACGCCATCGACTATACCATGCAGGACGAGGTGGTGACCGAGAAGGTCGGGGCCATCATCGCGGCCACGGGCCTGGATTTGTTCGACCACACCAAGTGCGGCGAATACGGCGGCGGGCGCTACCCTGATGTCATCACGAGCCTGGCGTACGAGCGCATGCTCTCGGCCTCCGGGCCCACGGCCGGGCACATCAAGCGGCCGTCGGATGGGAAAGAGCCGAAGACCGTGGTGTTCATCTCCTGCGTGGGCAGCCGCGACCGCTCCCTGGACCGGCCCTACTGCTCCAACTTCTGCTGCATGTACACGGCCAAGCAGGCCATCCTGACGCGGGACCACATCCCGGACTCCAAGGCCTACGTGTTCTACATGGACATCCGCGCCAACGGGAAGGGGTACGAGGAATTCGTGCGCCGCGCCCAGGAGGAGTACGCCGTGGAGTACGTGCGCGGCCGCGTGGCCCAGGTGTACCCACAAGCAGGGCCGGACGGCCCCCAACTTTTGGTGCGCGGGGCGGACACGCTCCTGGGCACGCAGGTGGAGATAGCCGCGGACCTGGTGGTGCTGGCCGTTGGCGTGGAGGCCAGCAAAGGCGCGGGCTCCCTGGCGGAGAAGCTGCGCATTTCCTACGACCATTACGGGTTCTTCCTGGAGGGCCACCCCAAGCTCAAGCCCGTGGAGACCAACACCGCGGGCGTGTATCTGGCTGGCTGCTGCCAGGCCCCCAAGGACATCCCCTCCAGCGTGGCCCAAGCCAGCGCGGCGGCGGGCAAGGTCCTCTCCCTTTTGTCCAAGGACAAGCTTGAAAGCGATCCGCAGATCGCCATGGTCACCGGCAACCGCTGCATCGGCTGCGGCAAGTGCGAGCGCACCTGCCCCTTTGGCGCCATCCGCATGCGCGAAATGCGCGATGGCAGCCAGCGCGCCGAGGTTGTGGAGACCGTGTGCCAGGGTTGCGGCATTTGCAGCGTCACCTGTCCCGTGCGGGCCATCCAGCTCCAGCACTTCACCGATTCTCAGCTCCTTGCGGAGGTCAATGCGCTATGCCGGACATGGGACGAGACTTCAGAATAATCGGCTTTTTGTGCAACTGGTGCTCCTACGGGGGCGCGGATGCGGCGGGCGTGGCGCGGTTCAGCCAGCCCACGGACCTGCGCATCATCCGCGTGCCGTGCTCCGGCCGGGTGGACCCCATGTTCGTGGCCAAGGCCCTGCTTTCCGGGGCGGACGGCGTGCTGGTTTCCGGCTGCCACCCGCGCGACTGCCACTACACCGAGGGCAACCTGTACGCCCGCAGGCGGCTGGAGATGCTGCGCCGCTTCCTGCCCATCATCGGAGTGGACGAGGCGCGCTTCGAGTACGTCTGGGTCTCGGCCTCGGAGGGTTCGCGCTGGCGCGACATCATCACCGGCTTCACGGAGAAGATCCACGCCCTGGGGCCCATGCCGCGCATGACAGAGGCCGCGCGCACCCTGTGCTCCCTGGAGGGCATGCTGGGGGTTTCCAGCGCCCAGCCCGACATGGGCGAGCAGCCGCTCACGCTGCCGGACTGGTCGGCGAAGGGCCCGGCCAGCGATGCGCTCATCGGCCCTGGCGAGTACGCCGCCGGCCCGGATGAGCCCAAGGAGGTGATGGATGGCGAGTGACAGGATAGAGGCGCTGAAGGCCGCCATGGCCGCCGAGCTGGGCAAGGTGGACTTTGTGCTGGGCTACGCGCGCGGGTTCGACCCCCTGCATGCCACGCCGGTGACCGTGCGCACGGAGAAGGACCTGGCCAAGCTTATTTTCGACCCCACCTGCGTGCAGAACCTGGCCACCAGCCTGTACGGGCTGCGCGGCAAGCGCCTGGGCGTGGTGGTCAAGGGCTGCGACTCGCGCTCGGTTATCCAGCTGGTGCAGGAGGGGCTGTGGGAGCGCGAGAACCTGGTCATCTTCGGCCTGCCGTGCAACGGCGTGCTCGACCTGGCCAAGGTGCGCGTCAAGGCGGACATCACCTCGGTGCGCTCCGTTGTGTTTGAAGGAGAAGGCCCCGACGGGCTGGAGAACCGCACGGTGCGGCTGCTGCTGCCCGGCGGCGAAAAGCTGCTGCCGCTGAGGGACGTTCTGGCCGACAAGTGCCTGCGCTGCCGCTACCCCAATCCGCTCATCCACGACCACATGATAGGCGAGGAACTGGAGCCCCAGGGCGCGGAGGACACCTACGCCGACGTGGCGGCCTTTGAGAAGCTATCCACCCAGGAGCGCTTTGACTTCTGGAAACGGCAGATGAGCCGCTGCATACGCTGCTACGCCTGCCGCAACGCCTGCCCGCTGTGCGTGTGCAAGCACGTGTGCCTGGCGGACAGCCGCGAGCCCCACTGGCTCTCCGCCGAGGCCACCCTGCAGGAGAAATGGCTGTTCCAGGTGATGCACGCCCTGCACCTTGCGGGCCGGTGCACCGAGTGCGGCGAGTGTCAGCGCTCCTGCCCCATGGGCATCCCCATTCTGCTGCTCAAGCGCAAGATGAACAAGGAACTCAAGGAGATCTTCGGCTACGAGGCCGGGGTGAGCACGGAGGCGGTTCCGCCCCTGCACACCTTCCTCATGGAAGAAGACAAGATCAAGGACCGGGGGCTGTTATGGTAGCCAGATTCATCGCCGAGGCGACCCTGCCCGAGGTGGCCGCGGCCTGGGCCAGGGACTACCACCTGCTGGCCCCCGTGCGCGAGGGCGCGGCCGTGGTGTACCGCCCCTGGGCGGCGGACATGCACCCCTTCCTGGGCCGCGTGCCCACGTCCTCGGCCAAGGAGGCCCTGCTGCCCCAAACCGAGAAGCTGTTCACCTACACCTACCGCAAGGACCACAAGGACCTGACGCACACGGAGGTGTTCCTCTCCGAGCCGCCGCCCAGCGAGCCCACGCTGATACTGGGCCCGCGCCCCTGCGACGCGCGCGGCATGCACCTGCTGGACCGGGTGTTCCAGGAGCGCGCCGTGCAGGACCCGCAGTACATGGAGCGCCGCCAGCGCACCCTGTTCGTCACCGTGGCCTGCGAACGCATGGAGAACACCTGCTTTTGCCACTGGACCGGCGGCGGCCCCTGCGACGAGGCGGGCTCCGACGTGCTGCTCTTCGCCGTCACCGGCGGCTGGGTGGCCAGGGCCATCACCCCCGCCGGGGCCAGGCTGCTGGAGGCCCTGCCCGAGGCCGCCCCGGCTGTGCGCGAGGAACTGGCGGCCAAGCTGGCGGCCCCGCCCGAGCCAGGCGGCGCGCCGGATTTGTCGGCCGCGCCGGAGGCCTTCCTGAAGACCTTTTCCGACCTGGACTTCTGGACCGACGAATCGGCCCGGTGCCTTTCCTGCGGGGTGTGCACCTACCTGTGCCCCACCTGCTCGTGCTTCAACAT
>JAVBYL010000073.1 GCA_030824035.1 Humidesulfovibrio sp. | reverse complement strand
AGGCTGGCGTGGAAGCGCCGGGCGATGACCGGCACGGGCACCTCGGCCTTCATGTCGGCCAGCAGGGCGCGGAACATGGTGTACACGTCCAGCTCGCGGGGTTCCTCTTCTTCCTTCGGACCCTTTTTGCGCTGGGCGACGTCGGTTTTCATGATGGGGCAGGGGTACACGGCGGCTTCGTCCATGGGGATGCTCGTGTCCTGTGCGCGCTCCAGCAGCATGGCCGCCTGGCCCTCGAAGGTCATCTTCAGGCACAGGCCCAGCATGGCGGCCACGGCGTCGAAAAGCCTGCCGCAGCTGGAGGTCAGCGGGCAGTTGATGTTCTTGGTCAAAATCTGCGGCAAAAAGCGGCTGGCCTGCTCGTAGTCCGGCAGCCAGGGCCAGGGCGGGCTGCCATGCTGGCCGCTCGCCTCTATGTCCAGCTCCCAAAGCAGGGCCTGGGCCAGTCGCCAGGGCTCCTGCACGGCGGTTTCGCCCCCTGGCAGGCTGAACTCCGCCAGGTGCCCCAGGCGCACATGGCGCAGGTTTTTGGTGTCCACCAGCAGGCACTCCCCACCCCACACCGTCCAGCCCGTGCCAAAGCCCATGCCGGGATCGCTGGGGCCGTAGCCCGTGCCATCCAGGGCCAGGCAGAGGGCCGGGCCAAGGTGCTTGTTTTCCGCCAGCACGGCGTGGGCGTGGGCGAAGTGGTGCTGCAGCATGCTGGTCTGGATGCCGGTCTTCTTGGCCATCTCCTGCGCCACGGTGGTGGTGAGGAAGTTGGGGTGCTGGTCGCGCACCACCAGTTCGGGCTCGGCCTGGAGAATGTCTTGGAAATGCTCGGCGATCTCGTGGTGGAAGCCCAGGGTCTCGATGTTCTCCATGTCGCCCAGGTGCTGGCTCACAAAGGCCTGGTCGCCCTTGGTGAGGCACAGGGTGCACTTGAGCTCCGGGCCAAGGCCCATGACGCAGGGGCCGGCCTGGGGAAGGGCCACGGGCTGGGGTGTGAACCCGCGCGCGCGGCGCAGCATCAGGGTTTGGCCCGTTTCCGGCAGTACCCGCAGCACGGAGTCGTCGGTGCGGATGAGGATGTCGCGGTTGTGGCACAGGAAAATGTCGGCCACGTCGTTCAGCCGGGCCAGGGCCTCGCGGTTGCCCAGGCAGATGGGCTCGTCGCTCAGGTTGCCGCTGGTCATGACCAGGGCGGCGGGCATGTTCTGACGCTCCTGGCTCAGCAGGCGGGCATAGCGGCGGAACAGCACGTAATGCAGGGGCGTGTACGGCAGCATGATGCCTACGTGGTCGGCCTCCGGCGCTATGGACTGGGCCAGGGGCGCGCCCTTGCGCTTGGCGCAGAGCACGATGGGCCGCACCGTGCCGGTAAGCCAACGCTCTTCCTCGGGGCTTATGTGGGCCAGTTGCCGCGCTGTTTCGATATCCGGCACCATGACGGCCAGGGGCTTGTGGGGGCGGCGTTTGCGCAGGCGCAGCTCGCGCACGGCCTCCTGGCTGGTGGCGTCGCACACCAGGTGAAAGCCGCCCAGGCCCTTCATGGCGACGATGCCGCCCTGGAAAAGTATTGCCGTAACGTTGCGGATGGCTTCATCGCGCCGGGCCACCACGGTGCCGGAGCGGTCGGAAAGCCACACGCGCGGGCCGCACACCGGGCAGGCGTTGGGTTGGGCGTGGAAGCGCCGGTCCGTGGGGGTGTCGTACTCGCGCTGGCAGTCCGGGCACATGGGAAAACAGGCCATGGAGGTGTTCGGCCTGTCGTAGGGGATGGACCGGGTGATGGTGAAGCGCGGGCCGCAGTTGGTGCAGTTGGTGAAGGGGTACAGGAAGCGCCGGTTGGTCTTGTCCAGCAGCTCGTTCAGGCAGTCCTGGCAGGTGGCGCTGTCGGGGCTGATGAGCACGTTGTGCCCCGCCCCGGCGGTGCTTTTTTTGATGTCGAAGCAGCCCTCGCAGGCGTTTGGCGCCACGGCCTGGGCCACCACCTTGGTGATGCGCGCCAGGGGCGGCTGCTCCGCCTCCAGCCGCTTCAAGAAGGCGTTCAGCAGCCTGTCGGTTCCCTGCACCTCGATGACGACGCCTTCCGGGGTGTTGCGCACATGCCCGGCCAGGCCCAGCTCCGTGGCCAGCCTGTACACAAAGGGTCGGAATCCCACGCCTTGCACCTGGCCAGTGACGGTGATGCGCCTTCGGGATGGATCATTGGCCATGCGGGGGCTCCTTGCCTGCGAACGTACTTCTTTTGATAGCCAAGCCTTGGACGGGTGGCAAGGGTTTAGGCCAAAGAGGCTGGAGCTATTGGTTACGGCTATGGATTATGCCGAGGAGTTATACCGGGCAATCGTGACGATCGGCCCCCACCAGTCATGCCAGCCGATCATGTCTGCCAGTTATATCAGCCGGTCATGTGACTCGGTGCAGCAGGCTTTTCAGCCTACCCCGCAGGAACCGCACCGGCTCAAAGCGCATGGGGTCCAGCTCCGGGCTGAGGGTAAAGCCCGCAGCATCGAAGTGCTCCGGCGATTCCAGCACAAAGCGCGCCTGGCCACTCCCGGCCCCGGGCAGGTTCTGGGCCTGCGCCTCGGCCCAGAGGGGCACCTGCGCGGGGCAAAGGCCCAGCAGGGCGTACAACGCCGTGTCCAGGGCCAGGGTGTTCGGCCCGGCGGCCAGCAGGCCCAGGGGGTACGGCTGGCCGTGGATGGGCCCGCCCCGGTGCATGGCCACCACGGCGTCCACCAGCCCCACTGTGGGCGGCAGGGCGGCGCGCACGGCCAGCACCATGCGCTCCATGCCGCCGGGTTGTCCGCCCAGGCGCATGTGGGCGTGGGCCTTGCGGCAGCCGCACACGCAGCCGAAAAGATTCTTGGTGGTGGCGGTGACGCGGAACTGGCCGTGGGCCTTGAGCTTACCTACGCTGACGATGCGGTCGGCCTCCAGGGCATGGCGCGAGAGGCCGATGCTGCCGCCGCAGGGCAAACCGAGGGGAGTGGGGCGGCCCAGGGTGCGGACCGTGAGGCCCAGGGGCCGCAGCACCTCCGGCAAGCCGCAGGCGGCGGCCACGCGCTCCGCGCTGCCGAAGGCCGGGGAGTCAGCCACCAGCGGCCGGACGCCGCAATCCAGCAGATGCGCGCACACAGCGCCCACAACCTGCGGGTGCGTGCAGGAGAGGCCCGCGTTGGCGCGGGAGACGAGGTTGGGCTTCACCAGCACCGACTCCCCACGGGCGAAGGCGATGCCGCAGGCCGCGAACAGGCTGTCCACGCCAGCGCGCAGGCTGGCCGGGTCGTAGCTGTTCTGGCGCAGCAGGGCCACGGGGAAGGTGTGGGAGGTCATGGCCTTGGGCTAGCCCGAATCGTTTGGCCTGACAAGGAGCATCTGGCCTGACAAGGAGCATCTGGCCTGACAAGGAGCAGGTGTGGGGACAAGCACCTTGCGGATCAGCCGCGCCAGGGGCATCATGCCCGCCGGAGGGCGCAATGGCCAAGGGAACGAAACACGAGGCGCGGCCGCTGGTGCTGCTGCGTGGGGCGAGCGTGACGCGCGGCGGGGAGCGGTTGCTCTTCGGGGTGGATTTCGCCCTGGAGCCGGGCGCGCGCTGGGCTGTGCTGGGCCCCAACGGAGCGGGCAAGACGACATTTTTGCGTCTGGTGCGCGGCGATCTTGCCCCTGATTTGCCTGATTTTCCTGGTGCGCCGGATGTGCCAGCGCGCCCCGGTGGCGAAGGCCAGCGCACCTACTGCCTGCCGGGGCCCGGCGGCGAGCCGGGAGTGCCGCAGGGCACGCCCCTTGGCCTGCGCCAGCGCCTAGCCCAGGTGAGCGCCGACATGCAGGACGCCTACGCCGTGCACGAGTGGCCGGCCACAGGGCTCGAGGTGGTGCTCTCCGGCTTTGAGGACACGGCCCTGCTGTACGCCGAGCCCGGCCCGGAACGCCGGGAGCGCGCCAGCGCCCTGCTGCGCGGCCTGGGCCTTTGGACGCTGGCGGGGCGCCGCATGGCCACGCTCTCCACCGGCGAGGCGCGGAAGATCCTGCTGGCGCGGGCCCTGGTGTCCGGGCCGGAGGCGCTGCTTTTGGACGAGTGCCTGGAGGGGCTGGATGCGCCATCGCGCCGGGAGTTCCTGGCGCTGCTGGACCAGGCGGCTGCCGAGCGCCCCGGGCTGGCCCTGCTGTTTTCCTCCCACCGGCAGAACGAGCTGCCCGCCTGCCTGACCCGGGCGCTGGTGCTGCGGGCTGGACGCATTATTTGGCAGGGCGCTTTGGCGGAACAGGGCGATATGGCCGAGGCGCTTGGCAAAGTGGATGCGTTGGGTGCCGTAGGGCCCTCCGCAGCGGCTGTCAGCTCTCCTGTTCAGACTCCGCCTCCGCACTCGCCCCCGCTATCGTCCTCGCACCTCGTCGCGCCCGCCGGGGAATTTCTTGTGCGCGTGGCGGGCGCCAGCCTGGAGGTTGGCGGCGCGCGCCTGCTGGACCGCATCGACTGGACCATTCGCCCCGGCGAGAACTGGGCCGTGCTTGGCCCAAACGGCGCGGGCAAGAGCACGCTGCTGCGGCTGCTGGCCGGGCAGGTGTGGCCTTCCGTTGTGGGGCCAGGCCCGGAAGTGGTAGGTTCCGAAGTGGACGATGCGCCGGGAACCGTGGCCTACGGCTTTGCGTCCGGCAGCACGGTGGATGAGGCCAGGAGGCTCATCGGGCTGGTTTCGGCGTGGCTGCAGGCCGGGTTCCCATACGACCTGCGCGTGGAGGAGGCAGTGTGGACCGGCCTGGACGCCAGCCTGGACGTATTCCGCCAGCCGGACGGGGCGGAGCGGGAGCGCGCCGAAGCCTGGCTGGGGTTCTTCGGGCTGGCGCAGCTGCGGCACAGGCGTGTCAGGAGCCTTTCTCGCGGGCAGTTGCGCCGGGTGCTGCTGGCGCGGGCCCTGGTGGGCAACCCCGCGCTGCTGCTGCTTGACGAGCCCATGGCCGGGCTGGACGCGGCCACGCGCCGTGCCACGCGGGAGGTGCTGGAGCGCCTGGCCCGGGCCGGGGTGCCCCTGGTCATGGTGTCGCACCACGAGCGCGACCTGCCGGAGAGCATCGACCATGTGCTGGCGCTGCGCGGCGGCCGAGTTGCCTTTTGCGGCGGCCGGGCGGAGCATGCGGCCTGGCTGGGGGCATTACGCAAACCCTGAGGAAAGGGCGAGGAAACGATAAAGGCCCCACTCTGGCTGGTGCGCCGGAGGGAGGCCGTTCATCGTAATAAATGCAGCTGGGCCTGGGCAAAGGCAGCTGGGCTGGGCCTGGCCCGGTTTGGGCTGGGTAGCGCCCTAGCTGTTGCGGCTTACAAACACGCTTTGGATTCGTTTGGTCGGGCGCGCGGCCTGGCCATAGCCCTTGTGGCGTTTTTCTTCCTTCCCGGCGCGCTGGATTTGCGTGCCGATGTCCTTTTGCAGGCGCTTGGCCTCTTCGATGATGCTGGCCTGCAGGTCCTTGAGCTCCATGAGCTTGCTCACCAGGGAGTCCAGGGTGGCGCAGGGCGGCTGGCTCAGGCAGCCATCGGCCAGGGCCTCGTCCGTCAGGCTGCACCGGCTGAAGGCAAGCTCCTCGGCCTCCGCAACCTCACCGGCGCGGAGGTGGGCAAGTTCGCGTTGCCCCAGCTCAATTGCCTGTTCGAGGAGCAGGAGGGCCTGGTTCATGGCTACTCCCTTCCGGAGGCGCGCACGTCTTCGCGCAGCAGGGCCACGACCTTCTTCCAGCGGTTCACGGCGGGCATGAACTCGTATTCCAGCAGGTCGGCCAGCAGAATCCAGTCCTCGTTGGCCATCACTTCGCTCATCTCGGTGAACAGGGTGCTGAAGGTGTCGCTGGCCTCCAGGAATTCCTTGTGGTCCTTCAGGGAAAACTCGCCGCGCAGGGTGCTCACCATGCCGATGAAGTCGCGGGTCACGTCCAGCAGGTCCTGGTAGGTTTCCAGGGCCTCGGCGTCGTCGGCCTGGCGGAACAGCTCGGCAACGCGGCTGGCGCCTTCGCCCATGAGGGTCACGACCTTGTAAAGCTCGCGGGTGATCTCCACGGCCACCTCGCCCACGGGCAGGGTGCGGATTTCCACAGTGCGCACTTCGCTTATGTCGATGTCCTCGGACTGGTGCGGATAGATTTCGGAGAAGGGCTCGCTGTTGAGGAGCACGTCGGTGACGACGCGGTCGTTGAGCAGGCCGTCCTCGGAGATCTTGATGAAGATCTGGTCCAGGTTCTGGAAGTTGGCCACGTTGAGTTCGCTGTTCTGGCCGTCGATAAGGATCATCTCATCCCCTCCTTGGGTTTTTCGTCTGCTGACGGGAAAAGTTTGCCTTGCTTATGCAAGACAGGTGCCAACGGTAATTGCCTGCTAGAGCTGGTTGCGCAGGGCCAGCAGCAGCTGGCGGAAGCGGGCGGTGAGGGCCATGATGCCCGCAAGGTCCAGCCCGGGCCGCTCGGACTCGAAAAGCCACAGGGCGGAGAGCACGGCCAGGCGGTCCTCCGCGCCGAGCACGCCCCGCACGCGCTGCCAGGTGGCCAAAAACTTGCCCTTGGCCGCCTGCGCCGGGCCACGCGCCAGCAGTTCCCCCTGGCGGCTAAGCAGGAACAGCAGGTCCGCCGCCTCGCCCAGGGTTTTGCCCAGGGCCTGGGCCACAGGGGCGGAGAGGCCCACCGGGGCGTCGCCCGTCCGTTCCAGCTCCTCCCCGTCAAGATACCGACGATACAGGCGGCGCTGCAAACGGATGAACCGGGTGCGGTCCTGGTCCTCGTGGCCGGAGAGGCTCTCCAGGTCCATGAGCCCATCGGCCCCGATGACCGTGCGCCACACCCGCGCCCCTGGGCAAGGCAGATGCGCACCAGATTCTGGCAGGGAGCCGGTGAGCATGGCGAGGGCCAGGGTGGCGACGCCCTCGGGCCGGATGGCCCAACGGCAGGCCTCGCTGCCGTTTTGCCGGTGCGGGCAGCCTTGGCCGAAGGCGCAGGGGTGGCAATCGCCGGTGCTGGCGCCAAGGTCCGGCTCCAGGCACAGGCAGCCGGGCAGGTAGGGGCCGGTGTCCCAGGGTTGGGCCGTTGCCAGAAAGATGGAAACCGAAGGCACGCCCAGGCCCGCGGCCAGGTGCATGGTGCCGGTATCGTTGGTGACGAGAAGGGCGCAGCCCGCAAGGGTGGCCGCCAGGCCCGGCAGGTCGGTGACGCCCATGAGGTCGGCCAGGGGCACGGGGGTCAGGGCTTTGAGGCGCTCGGCCAGGGGCCGTTCGGACTGCGTTCCCAGCAGCACGGGGGTGTAGCCCTCCGCCGCCAGCCGCGTGGCAAGCTGGGCGAAGTATGCCACGGGCCAGCGCCTGCGTTCCTCGCTTGCGCCCAGTTGCAGGGCCACCAGCCCCCGTGAGGCTGCCGCCTGCGGGCAGAGCTCGTGAACGTTGGCCAGGGCGGCGGATTTTTCCTGCGCCGTGGGGCCGCGCAGGCCGAAGCCGCCGTTGTCGTCATTGCCCCCGTTGCCGCCGGGCGCGCCGGAAAGCCCGGCAATGCGCCGGAACAGGTCCACGACGTTGAAGGGGCTGGCCCCACGTGTGGTGGAGGCCAAAAGCAGAAAGGCCGCCCAGGAGCCTGAGTCGGCGTTGAAGCCGTACTCGTCCAGGGCAAAGCCTCGCACCTCGCAGGGTTTCAGGCCCATGGCCAGCAGCCGGGCAGGCCCGGAGGGCGTCAGGTTGATGACCAGATCCGGCGGGTGCTCGCCGCGCGCGGCCTGGAGCGCCTCCTGGTGGGCGGCCAGGGCCTGGCGCCAATTCGCGTCCAGGCGGGAGAGGATGCGCGCGCCCGGGAAGGGCAGCACGGCGTCCAGCCCCTGCATAAGCGCGGCGGCCGGGGCGAAATTTTCCAGGCACGCCAGGCTGATGCGATGCCCCTGCGCCGCCAGCCCGGCGATGGCGGGCTGGGACTGGAGCAAGTCGCCCAGGCGGGTGAGGTTCATGACAAGCACATTCATTGGCGCTCCGGCGGAAGTTCTGTCCGCGCTGTTTGAAGCAAGAATCCTGCCGAAGCCTTCCCTTTGGCGCGCAAAAGGTGCTATGGCGACCCTGAAAGGCTCCCCCGGGCCGTTCACCGGTTCCTGAACCTTTCCGCGCCGGTGAACGGCGCAGAATCGGCGGCAAGTGTTCACCCCCGCAAAACCGCATGCTCACCGCGAGAAACACGCCACTGGGCGAATTGGCCGCACACGGCGCAATAAACCTCTGTACATCTGGACTCGCAGACGGCGGCGGGCGTTATCGGGTGGTCCGAAACGTCCCCGCAGCCACCATCAACCAGGAGAGAGACCATGCAAAAAGACGCGGACGCCATCATCAATTCCCCAGAGTTCAAGGCCCTGGTGGCATCGAAGGGAGTCGTCTCGGCCATCCTCACCGTCATTATGCTGGCCGTTTACTTCGGCTTCATCCTGGTGCTGGCCTTCGATAAGAACCTGCTGGGCCAAACCCTGGGACCGGGCCTCAGCGTCGGCATTCCCGTCGGCTTGGGGGTCATCCTGCTGGCCTGGGTGCTCACCGGAGTTTACGTGTTCTGGGCCAATGACAAGTACGACAGCGCGGTGGCCTCCATCCGTGAAACCTTGAGGAGGAAATAGGCATGGATCAGTTCCAAACCACCATCGGGCAGCCGAACCTCACCAGCATCCTGTTCTTTTTCGTCTTCATCTCGGTGACCATGGGCATCACGTACTTCGCCGCCAAGCGCACCAAGACCACGGCGGAGTTCTACACCGCCGGCGGCGGCATCTCCGGGTTTCAGAACGGCCTGGCGCTGGCCGGCGACTACATGAGCGCGGCAAGCTTCCTCGGCATCGCGGGGCTGGTGTCGCTCAAGGGCTACGATGGCCTCATCTACTCCATCGGCTTCCTCGTGGGCTGGCCGCTCATCATGTTCCTCATCGCGGAGCCCTTGCGCAACCTCGGCAAGTACACCTTTGCGGACGTGGTGGCCTACCGCCTGGGGCAAAAGCCCATCCGCATCGCCGCCAGCGTCGGCTCGCTCATGACCGTGTGCTTTTACCTCATCGCGCAGATGGTGGGCTCCGGCTCGCTCATCAAGATGATGTTCGGCCTGCCCTATGAAGTCGCCATCGTGTTCGTGGGCGCGGTGATGATCGCCTACGTGCTCTTTGGCGGCATGCTCGCCACCACCTGGGTGCAGATCATCAAGGCCGTGCTGCTGCTTGGCGGGGCCACGGTGCTCGTGCTCATGGTGCTTGCCAAGTTCGACATGAACCCGGTGAACCTTTTCGCCGCGGCCCAGGCCAAGTACGGCGACAAGGTGCTCGCCCCCGGCGGCCTGGTGTCCAACCCCTGGGACGCCGTGTCCCTCGGCCTCGCCCTCATGTTCGGCACGGCCGGGCTGCCGCACATCCTCATGCGCTTTTACACCGTGCCCGACGCCAAGGCCGCCCGCAAGTCCGTGTTCGTGGCCACCGGCTTCATCGCCTTCTTCTACATCCTCACCTTCATCATCGGCTTTGGCGCCATGGTGCTCGTGGGGCAGGACGTGATCTCCGGCATCGACAAGGGCGGCAACATGGCCGCGCTGCTTTTGGCTGAGGTGACCGGCGGAACCATGTTCCTCGGCTTCATCGCCGCCGTGGCCTTCGCCACCATCCTCGCCGTGGTGGCGGGCCTCACCCTCGCCGGGGCCACCACCTTGTCCCACGACCTGTACGTGAACGTGTTCCGCAGCGGCAAGGCCAACGAGCAGGAGGAAGTGCGCGTGGCCAAGATCGCCACCCTTGGCCTTGGCGTGGTGGCCGTGGCCCTCGGCCTGGCCTTCAAGGGGCAAAACGTGGCCTTCATGGTGGGCCTGGCCTTCGCCATCGCCGCCAGCGCCAACTTCCCGGCCCTGGTGCTCTCCATCACCTGGCGCAGCTTCAGCACCTTCGGCGCGGTGTGCTCCATCGTCACCGGCACAACCCTGGCCGTGGTGCTCATCGTCTTCAGCCCCACGGTGTGGGTGGACATCCTCAAGAACCCCGTGGCCGTGTTCCCGCTCAAGAATCCGGCGCTCATCTCCATCACCGGCGCGTTCCTCGCCGGGTACATCGGTTCGAAGTTGAAGCGTGACGAAAAGGCCGAGGCCATGTATGCCCAGCAGAAGGTGCGCAACTACCTCGGCGTGACCGTGGAATAGCGGCCATAGCTCAAAGGTATTGATCAAATGTGAAGCGGCCTCCCGCCTTGCCCGAGACGGGGCGGGGCGGGGGGCCTGCCGCGTGGGCCCACCCCGCGCATTCCTGTGCGCTTCCACCCTTGGAGGACCCCCCGATGAGCGACGAGCTGTTCTCCTCCCCGCCCGATCCCTTCCTGCGGCTGCGCGCGGGCGATGTTTCCTGCCCGGCCCCGGTGTTTGTGGACGAGGCGGCCAGCGTGGCCCAGGCCGCCCGGGCCATGCGCGCGGCCGGCGCCACGGCGGCCCTGGTGCGCCGGGAGGCCCAGGCCGGCGCCGTGCCTGAAATCCTTGGCATCCTGACGGAGCGCGACGTGCTGACCAAGGTGGTGGCCGAGGAGCGCGGCGCGGCGCACCTGCCGGTGACGGAAGTGATGACCCCCGGCCTAGTGACGGTACGCTCCGACGATCTGCTCATCGAGGCGTTCTCGCGCATGGTGCACCACAACATCCGCCGCGTGGTGCTGTTGGATGCGCAGGGGGTGCCCGTGGGCCTGCTGGGCGAGCGCGACATGCTGGCCGCGCGCGGGGAAAGCCCGCTGGCCCTGGCCCAGGAGATAGCCGCCGCAGCGGACCCGGAGGGGCTGGGGCGCGGTTTTGTGCGGCTGCACCGCATGGCCGCCCGCAGCGTGGCCGAGGGCATCGGCAGCGAGGCCGTGGGCAGGCTCATCAGCGAGATGCACGACCGCCTCATGGCCCGGGCCTGGGGCATGGCGCTGGCGGGGGTGGAGGCGGAGCTCGGCCCCGCGCCCGCGCCGCATTGCATCCTGGTGCTGGGCAGCCAGGGGCGGCGCGAGCAATTTCTGGCCACGGACCAGGACCTGGCGCTGGTGTACGATGGCGGCGCGCAGGCCGACCCGTGGTTTGAGCTTTTGGGCCAGCGCCTCACCGATGTGCTGCTGGCCGTGGGCTTTCCGCCCTGTCCCAAGCGCATCATGCTGGATAACCCGGACTGGCGCGGCAGTTTGGCCGGGTGGCTGGACTCCCTGGACGCCATTGCCGAGCGGCCCGACGCCGAGGGCGTGGTGCGCGCCTCCCTGCTGGCGGACATGCGGCCCGTGGCGGGCGACCTTGCCCTGGGCGAGCGCCTGCGCGGGGCCATGCTGGGGCGGCTGCGGGAAAGCTCGGTGCTGCTCAAGTACATGGCGCGGGAGGCCACGCGCTTCAGCCCGCCCCTGGGCAGCTTCGGCGGCCTGTTTGGCGGGCTTTCCGTGCAGCGCGACGGCCCCAAGAAGGGCACGCTGGACCTGAAGCGCGGCGGCGTGTTCCCCGTCACACTGGGGGCCAAGGTGCTCTGCGTGGACCACGGGCTGGACGCCGTCAGCACCGCCTCGCGCCTCAAGGCCCTGGACCGCGAGGGCGCGCTTTCCACCGGGCTGGCCCTGGGGCTGGTGGAGGCCTGCGACTTTCTGCAAACCCTGCGCATGCGCCACCAGGCGGACCAACTGCGCCAGAACCTGCCGCCGGACAACGACATCCGGCCCGATGGCCTGGGCGCCATGGAGCGCGATCGCCTGCGCTCGGCCTTCAAGCTCGTGGCGGAGTTCCAGTCGCTGTTGTTCGAAAAGTACGGGCTGCGGATGCTGGGCTAGGGCAAGGGAGACGCGGGCGCGGGCCAAGTGTGGCGGGCGGGGGAATGCCTATGGACGCGGGAACGCTGCTCATGCTGGCGGATGCGGTGCTGGCGGCCCACGCCGCCCTGGCGCTGTTCCTCACCTTCGGGCTGGCGGCCATTCTCGTCGGCGGGCCGCAATGGGGCCTCTTCGGGCGCAGTCTGGGCGGCTGGAAGTGGGTGCGGGGCCGGGCGTTCCGCCTGACGCATCTCGTGGGCCTCGTCATCGTGGCGGCGGAATCGGTCGTCGGCGTCACCTGCCCGCTCACGGACCTGGAAAGCGCGCTGCGGCGCGCCGCCGACGGGGGCGGGCAGGGCGGCTACCCGTCCGGCTACCAGTCCGGGTTCATCGCCCACTGGCTGGGGCAGCTGCTTTTCTACGACTTCGACGAGCGCGTGTTTTTGGCGGCGTATGTGCTGGCGCTGGCGGTGACGGTTTGGGCGTGGGGGCGGTGGAAGGGGGAGGTGTCTATAAACTAGTGAATTAAACGTACTCTTCCCATTCGAATATAATGTCTGCAGAATCGGGCAATGCATGCCTTTCTTGATACTGCCTATAAATAAGCGGTTCAGGGAATTCTTCAACAATATCATCGTCAAATACGTGTGTATAGCGGGCCCCAGATAAGCTGATCTCTTTTTTTGAGCAGAACACATGGGAATTATATGGTATCCCTGCAGAGGCGAGGACGTCTCGAACAAGTATTCCTTCGATGACAATCGTGCTAGTTACACAGCCTTTGATGCTACTGACTAGTTGGCTGAAATCTATACTTGAAGTATACATCTCCACCCCAAGCAGTTCCCATCGAAATGAATCAAGTTCTATATGAGTTGATCCAAGCTCTTCTGCTAAGAATTTGGCAAGCTCTGATTTCCCTGACCTATCTACACCGTCTACCGCAATGATACCGTGTTTTGGTAGAAGGGGGAGTACATTTTCCCTCGAGTAGACGCGTGCCATGGGCTGTTCTACCCCACCCCGGCAAGCTTTTTGAGGAGCGCGAAGCAGTCCTCGAGGGAGACGTTGTCGCCCACGTTTTGCTGCAGGAAGGCGTTGATGGGTCCGACCATCTCGATGGCGCGGTCCACCTCGGCGTTGGCGCCCTTTTGGTACGCCCCAATGTTCACCATGTCCTCCACGCGCTTGAAGGTGCTCATCAGCCGCAGCACTGTGCGGCCCGCCTCCAGGTTCGGCCTGTCCACCACCTCGCTGCGCAGTCGGCTGATGCTTTTCAGCACGTCGATGGCCGGGAAGTGCGCCTGGTCCGCCAGGTCGCGGGTGAGCACGATGTGCCCGTCGATGATGGAGCGCACCGCGTCGGCGATGGGCTCGGTGAAGTCGTCGCCGTCCACCAGAACGGTGTAAATGCCGGTGATGGAGCCAAGGGCGCTTTTGCCGGTGCGTTCCAGCAGCTGCGGCAACTGGGCGAACACGCTGGGCGTGTAGCCGCCGCGCGTGGGCGGCTCGCCCGCGGCCAGGCCCACCTCGCGCCCGGCCATGGCAAAGCGCGTCACGGAGTCCATCATCAAAAGCACGTCCAGGCCCTGGTCGCGGTAATACTCCGCCACCGCCGTGGCTGCAAAGGCCGCGCGCATGCGGATGAGCGGGCTCTTGTCGCTGGTGGCCACCAGCACCACCGAGCGGGCCATGCCCTCCGGCCCCAAATCGCGCTCGATAAATTCGACGACCTCGCGGCCGCGTTCGCCCACCAGGCCGATGACGTTGATGTCGGCCTTGGTGTACCGGGCCATCATGCCCATGAGCGTGCTTTTGCCCACGCCGGAACCGGCCATGATGCCCACGCGCTGGCCCTTGGCGAGGGTGAGCAGGCCGTTGATGGCGCGCACGCCGACATCCAGCGGGGTGTCGATGCGCGGGCGCTCCATGGGGTTGGGCGGGTCGCGGTACAACGGCACGTAGGCCTCCGGCGCAATCATGCCCTTGCCGTCGATGGGTTCGCCGAAGGCATCGAGGGTGCGGCCCAGCAGGCCGGGGCCCACGGGAATGTGCGGGGGCGAGGCGGAGTTCTTGATGAGGCTGCCCGGCCGGATGCCGCGCATGTCGCCGTAGGGCATGAACAGGCAGGAATTCTCGCGGAAGCCGACCACCTCCGCCGGGATGGGCTGGGAGTTCTTGTCCTCCGGCAGCAGGTGGCACACGGAGCCCACGGGCGGCTTGATGCCCTGGCCCTCGGCGATGAGGCCCACAACCTTGGTGACCTTGCCAAAGGTTTGGCAGAGGTCCATGCCGCCCATAAAGTCGGAGCAGGCGCTGGGGTCGATGGCCATGCGCGCCTAGGCCTTGGCCGCCGTGGCGAGGTCTTCGGGCAGCTCCATCTGCTCCAGCACCGGGGCAATGAGCTCCAGGCGGCTGTGCAGGGCGTTGTCGCAGAGCAGGTCGCTGGTTTCCAGCACCACGCCGCCCTCGGTCAGGGTCTCGTCGGTGACGATGCGCCACTGGCCGAGGTCCGGGCGCTTGGCCTTGACCTCCTCCACGAGGTCGCTGGCGAGCTCGAAGTCTTGCGCGGCGACCTTGAGCACGAACTCGCGGTGGCCCTCCAGGCGGGAGACGGCCTCGTCCATGAGGCTGGAAAGAATCTCGGCGCGGCGGTGGTCCATCTCCACGCGCAGGGCCTTTTCCGTAAAGCTCTTGGCCAGGGTGACGAAATCGCGCCTGCGCGACTGCCACACCTCCTGCCCCATGCCCTGGATGACCTGCAGCAGTCCGCCCAGGGTTTGGGCCATGGCGTCGTACTGGGCCTGGTAGACGGCGGTGGTGTCGTCGTAGGCCTGCTGGCGGGCGGCCTCCACGGCCTGGGCCACCTCCTGGCGGCCAGCCTCGCGGATGGCCTCGGCGTCCACCTCGGCCTTGGCCATGGCCTGGGAGATGATGTCGCGGGCGATGATCTGCGCCTTGTCGCGGCAGCGGGCGATGTATTCCACCTCGGTGCCTTCGTCCCACACGGGCTTGTGGCGCTTGCCCTCAATCTCCTGGATGGTCAGCACATCCGGGCCGGGCGTATCGCAGCCCATGATGACCCGGCCGGTGTAGGTCTTTGGGGCGGCAACGGGATTAGATGAATTCATCTCCACCACCTCTGCTTATGGCGATGCGTCCCTCGTCTTCGAGTCGGCGCACGGTCTTGACGATGTTCTGCTGGGCGCCTTCCACCTCGGAGAGCTTCACGGGGCCCATGATTTCCAAGTCTTCGCGGATCATGCCGGCGGCGCGCTCGGAGAGGTTCTTGAGGAACTTGTCCTTGAGCTCTTCGCTGGCGCCCTTGAGGGCCTTGGTCAGCTCCTCGTTGGAGATGTCCTTCAGCAGCTCGCGGATGCTGCGGTCGTCCAGGCCCTTGATATCCTCGAACACGAACATGAGGTTGCGGATGTCGTCGGCCATCTGCTGAGACTCTTCCTCGATCTCGGAGAGCACTTCCTCTTCGGTGGCGCGGTCCACGGCGTTGAGGATCTCGGCCACGCTGGTGATGCCGCCGACCTTCTTGCCTTCCTTGCCGCCCATGGCGATGAGCTGGCTCTGGAGCACCTTGTCCACCTCGTGGAGCATCTCCTCGGCCACGGCCTCCAGCTTGGCCAGGCGCATGAGCACCTCGGCCCGCACGCCGCTGGGCAGGTTGGACAAAAGCTCCGCCGCCTGGTCCGGGTGCAGGTGGCCCAAAATGAGCGCCAGGGTTTGCGGGTGCTCGTTGCGCAGAATCTGGGCCAGAATGCGCGGGCTGACATTGGAAAGCTCCTGGAAGGGCGTGGGCCCGGTGTTCAGCTCCAGGGAGTCCATGATGTACTTGGCTGTTTCGCTGTCCAGGGCCTTGGAAAGAAGCCGCTTCACCTGTTCCGCGCCGCCGGAGAGGGTCTCCGCGCCAAAGGTCAGGGAATCGTTGAACTCCTTGAGCACGTCGAGCACGTCGTCCCGGGTCACGGAATCGATCTCGAGCATGGCCTTGGAGATGGTGGCGATTTCCTGACGCTCCATCCTCTTGAACGCCTCGGCGGTGAACTTGTCGCCCAGGGCGAGCATGACGATGGCCGTCTTTTGCGGGCCGGTGAAGCTTGCCACGTTACGCCTCCTGCTTGGCCCACGACTTCAGCAGTCGGATGGCCTGTTCCATATTCTGATCCGTCAGCTGCATGGCGTGGTTCTTGGCGTTCTCCA
>JAVBYL010000383.1 GCA_030824035.1 Humidesulfovibrio sp. | reverse complement strand
GCCAGGATGACCGACCCGGCGCTGGGCGCCTGCACGTGGGCGGCCGGAAGCCAGGTGTGGAACGGGAACATGGGAACCTTGATGGCGAAGGCCAGGGCCATGGCCAGGAAGGCCCAGAACTGGAAGTTGAAGCTGAAGGACATCTGCATCAGGTCCGGGATGGCGAAGGTGCCGCCGGTGATGCGGAAGGCCACGATGGCGGCCAAGAGCAGCGTGCTGCCAGCCAGGGTGAACAGGAAGAACTTCAACGAGGCGTACCGGCGCTGATCGCCGCCCCAGACCGCGATGAGCAGGTACATGGGGATGAGCATGGCCTCCCAGAACACGTAGAAGAGCACGAGGTCCATGGAGGAGAACACGCCCACGCACGCGCTGGTCATGAACAGCAGGCAGAAGTGGAATTCCTTCACCCGCTTGCTGATGTAGGTCCAGGAGCACATGACGCACAGCGGCAGGATGAACAGGCTCAGCATCACCATGAGGTAGCTGATGCCATCCACCGCCAGGTAGTACTGCAGGCCCCACTGCGGAACCCAGCTCGCTTTTTCCACGAACTGCCAATCCGCGTTGAGTTTAAAGGTGAACAAGGGGATGGCTATGATCAGCTCCAGGATGGACGCGCCCATGGTATAGGCGCGCGCGACCTGCGGGCTTTTGATGAGGAAAAGCCCCGCTGCAGCCACAAGCGGGAAGACAATAAGACTTGTAAGAACCGGGTATCCGAAGTCCAAGGCTCGCTCTCCGTCTTGTTTTGTGCGGGTTAGGCGAGGTACCAGACAGCCGCGAACACGCCCAGGGCCAACGCCGCCGCCAGGGCCAGGTAGTCCTGGAGCCTGCCGGTTTGCGCCTTGGCGCCCAAAATGCCCACGTTCTGCACCGTATACGCCGAGCCATCCACCACGGTGTCGATCCCCTTGGTGTCGAACCAAACCGTGCCACGGGCCAGGGTGATGAGCCCGCCCAGACCGGCGACGCGGTACGCCTCGGTCCAGCGGTCATCAATCCAGGCCAGGGGCTTGCAAACCAGGGCGTACACGCCCCGGCCGATGAGACGATAGAAGAAGTCGACGTCCAGGTTGGTCTTGGCATGCGGGGTGATGATGTCCCGCGTGATGTAGAAGGCCAGACCGGAGAAGCCGAGCAGCAGCAGGGACTGCAGCACGTGCCACACGCCCCAGGGGTGGTAGGCGTGTTCCATTTCATACGGCAGGTAGCGGTACAGCATGTCCGGGTACAGGCCCTGGGCTATGCAGAGCACCGCGCCCATGGCCATTCCCCAGTACATGTTGGCCGGAATGGGCTTGAGCTCCATGGTGTTGTTGGCGGGCTTGGCCCAGAAGGCGAAGTACGGCAGCTTGATGCCCACAGAGAGGAAGGTGCCGACTGCCGCGATCTCCATGCCGATGGCCAGCCAGGTGCGGTGGGCTTCCGCCGCGCCGGTGATGGTCATGGTTTTGGAGATGAAGCCGTTGAACAGCGGCATGCCGGAGATGGACAGAGCCGCCACCATGTAGAGCGCCATGACCCAAGGCAGCCGGTGGACCAGCCCGCCCAGCTTGTCGAGCTTGGTGGTGCCGGCCGCGTACAGCAGGCAGCCGGTGCCCATGAACAGCAGGCCCTTGTACAGGATGTGCGCGTAGGCGTGGGCCGCCGCGCCGTTGAGCGTCATTGCCGTGCCGATGCCGATGCCGGCCACCATGTAGCCCACCTGCGAGACGATGTGGTAGGACAGGATGCGCCGGGCGTTGTTCTCGATGCACGCGTACAGCACGCCGTACACGCACATCACCGTTCCGGCGATGGCCAGAACCTCCACCCCGGCGAACCCGCGCATGAGCACGTAGACCGCGGTCTTGGTGGTGAAGGCGCACATGAACACCGAGCCGGTGACCGTGCCTTCGGGGTAGGCGTCGGGCAGCCAGGCGTGCAGGGGCACAACCGCGGCGTTCACGCAGAATCCGAGCAGGATCATCCAATCGTACATCATCAGGTGGTGCGGATCCACGGCGTCGAAGGAGAAGGTTCCCACGGCCTTGTAGCGCAGCAAGAGGCCGATGAGCAGGAACAAGCCGCCGATGGTGTGGTACAGGAAGTAGCGGAAGCCCGCCTTGGTGGACACGGGGTTGCGCGCCAGCCAGATGAGGAAGGTTGAGCCGATGCTCATGAGCTCCCAGAAGATGAACAGGGTCAGCAGATCGCCCGCGAAGGTGCAGCCGAAGGCGCCGCCCACGTAGACGCAGGCCATGATGTGCTGGAGCTTGTCCTCCACGTGCAGGGCGTACACCATGCCGATGAAGCTCATGACCGCGAAGACCTGGGCGAAGATCAGCGAGAGCTTGTCCACGCGGCCAAGCAGCAGCTTCTGCCCCAGGTAGTTCAGCTCGCCGTACATGCCCGGCGTGATGGTCATCACGCTGTAGATGGCGATGGCTGGCGGTATGAGCAGAAGCCATTTCCAGGCCTTCCCGCGCAGGAACGGCAGCACCAGCGCCAGGGCGTAAAAGCCCACGGTCGGGTGGATGAAGGAGCTAGTTATTGCGCTCATAGTAGTCATCTCCACGGCTGATCATGGGCTGGACGATTTTTTTCATGACGATGACCATGGCCAGGCCCACCAGCAGTCCGAAGGCGGACCAGAAGCCGGGGTAGGCGTCGAGCACGAACTCCGCCTCGTGGGGCCGGAGGAACAGGTTTGCCACAACCAGCCCGACCAACCCCAGGAAGAACACAGCGCCAAACAGGCACCGCCTTGCCCGCAGGGCATCCAAAAGCATTCCGAATAAGCTCATATGCGGCCCCCTAGAACTTCCCGAAGACCCGGACGAAGTCCATGAACAGACTGGGATACAGGCCCAACACCACCGAGATCAGACCCGTGGTGCACAGCGGAATCACCATGGTCAGCGGCGCTTCCTTGTAGTGCTCGTAGTGCGGGTCTGGCAGGGGCTCCTTGAAGAAGGCCCTGTAGATGACCGGCAGGAAGTAGCCGGCGTTGAGTATCGTTGACAGCATGAAGGCCAGGAAGATGGTGGTCTGCCCCGCCTGCAGCGCGCCGTTGACGATGTACCATTTGGACACGAAGCCGCACACCGGGGGCATGCCGATCATGGACAGGGAGGCGACGGCGAAGGCGCCGAAGGTCCAGGGCATCTTGCGGCCCAGGCCGTCCATGAGGCTGATCTTCTTCAGGTGCGTGGCCACGTAGATGGCGCCGGCGGCGAAGAACAGCGTGATCTTGGAGAAGGCGTGGTGCGCGATGTGAGCCATGCCGCCCTGCACCGCCATGGGGGTCAGCAGGGCGACGCCCGCCACCACGTAGCTGAGCTGGGCCACGGTGGAGTAAGCCAGCCGGGCCTTGAGGTCGTCTTTGGTGAGGGCGATGAAGCTGGCCACCGTGAGGGTGAAGGCCGCCACGCAGGCAGTGGGAATGCCCAGGTTCAGCTTGTCCATGACCTCCACGCCGAAGCCGGAGAGGATGATGCGGCAGACGCAGAACACGCCCGCCTTCACCACCGCCACCGCGTGCAGCAAGGCGGAAACGGGCGTGGGCGCCACCATGGCCGAGGGCAGCCAGTTGTGGAAGGGCATGAGCGCGGCCTTGCCGATGCCCGCGATGAACAGCACGTAGGTGATGGTGACGGCCATGGGGTGCGCGGCGACCACATCGGGCGGGAACATGCCGGTGACGACATCGCCCAGGTGGAAGTCCAGGTGCCCCAGGAGCACGTAGGTCATGACCATGGCGGGCAGGAGGAAGAGCTTGGACGTGCCCATGAGGTAGACGATGTACTTGCGGGCGCCGACGAAGGAGGTCTCGTCCTGGTGGTGGGCCACCAGCGGATACGTGAACACGGTGATGACCTCGTAGAAGAGGTACAGCGTGAACACGTTGGCCGAAAGGGCCACGCCCTCCGCGCCGAAGATGGCCACGGCGAAGCAGACGTAGTAGCGCGTCTGCGCGTGCTCATCCAGGGTGCGCATGTAGCCGATGTTGTAGCTGGTTGCGAACATCCAGAGGAAGCTCGCCACCAGGCCGAAGATGAGC
The DNA here is from genome assembly GCA_030824035.1 of Humidesulfovibrio sp. Taxonomy (GTDB): domain Bacteria; phylum Desulfobacterota; class Desulfovibrionia; order Desulfovibrionales; family Desulfovibrionaceae; genus Humidesulfovibrio. Next base: position 12,104 of record JAVBYL010000383.1, on the reverse strand, counting down.
GAGAGTCCGTCCGCCGTGAAGGTGACGGTGATTCCCGGCATGATGTTGAACAGTGTGTATTTCCAGATATTGCCCGCCAACACCTGCGGCGCCAAGGAGAGCACCGAGAGGAAGGTGAGCGCTCCGGCCACAAAGGAGACAGCCTCGCGCTTGTTCTGGTCGGCCCGGTAGAGCCAGATGAACAGGGGCGCGATGAGTGTCACCGCGACGGGCAGGAGCACGCGTGCGCTTTCAATGATTCCCGTCATGGCGCTATCCCTTCAACGTCGAAACGTCACTGGTTTTGGTGCTGCCGAATCGCCTGGCCACCACCACGATGATGGCCAGCACCAGGGTTGCCTCCGCCGCCGCAAGTCCCATGACGAACAGCGTGCCCAGTTGGCCCAGCATGGCGTTGGCCGGAGTGAGCTGGCTCGCCGCCACAATGGACAGGCCCGCTCCGTTGAGCATGAGCTCCACGCTGATGAGCATGCCCACCAGGGTTTTGCGCTGCGTGATGCCGAAGAGTCCCGCCATGAGCAGGATCAGGGCCACGAGCTGATACAGGACCAGGTTGCTCATTTGCCGCCCCTCCTCTCCCAGGCCAGCAGAACCGCCCCGGCCATGGATATCAACAACACCACCGAAATGAGTTCAAAGGCCAGGGCGTATGGCCCCAGCAGTCCAAGGCCCAGCTTCTCGATGGCCACCTCCACAGGGATGCCCGTGGTGGGCTGCGGCTTGGTCATGACCAGCCAGGCCAGGATCGAACCGGGCACCAGCACGGCCAGGAGCGCCAGCACGTTTTTGCGAACCGGAGCGCTTTCGGCCTCCTCGCCCTTCCCATCGGCCCGGGTGAGCATGATGGCGAAGAAGATGAGCACGCAGACCGCGCCCACGTAGATGAGGATTTGCATCAGCGCCATGAACTGCGCGTTGAGCAGCATGTACATGCCCGCCACGCCGAGCAGCGTGGCGATGAGCCCGACCATGGCCCGCACGAGACTCGCGCTGCCCACGGCCAGGATGCTCCCGCCCAGGATGATGAGCGTGTAGAGCCCGAAGGCGATTTTCGCCATGTGTTCCATGCTAGGCCTCGCTCGTTTCGGCCACCGGGGGCTCGAACTCGGTTTTCGGCGACGCGTCCGCTTTGGTTTGCATGTGCGCCACCAGCTCAAACAGGAAATCGTTTCTGGAGTAGCCGGCCTGGTACACGTTGCCGGAGAAGCGCAGCGCCCCGGCCGGGCAGTTTTCCATGCAGGTTCCGCACAGGCTGCACAGCGTGTAGTCGTAAATGAACTTTTCCGGGTCCTTGGGGGTCTTGTCCTTCACCTTCTCGCCGTTGGCCTTGGCCTCGGCCTGGGCCTTTTCTTCCTCGGGCGTGGGCTTGGGGGGCTTGCGCTTCACCACCGTCAGGCAGTTCGACGGGCAGGCCAGGGCGCACATGCCGCAGGAGATGCACTTGGGCTTGAAGGGATCCTTGGACGGCACAAGCTCCAGGTGGCCCTTGAAGGTGTCGATGTTGTCCACCGCTTTCCACGGGTAGCGCACCGTCACCTGCGGTTCGAGGAAGTACCTCCCGGTCACCTTGAGGCCGACCATGAGGCTCCAGAGGTCGGAGACGGTTTTCATGGCTTCTTTGATCATACTACTTCACCACCACGTATTGCGCGAACTTCACGAAGAAGGCCGTCAGCAGGAGGTTCGCCACAGCCAGGGGCAACAGCCACTTCCAGTTGATGTTGAGCAGCTGGTCGAAACGCACGCGCGGATACGTCCAGCGAAGGAAGACCATGAGCAGCAGCAGCAGGGAGACCTTGAGCACGAACCAAAGCGGGCCGGGCAGGATGGGCCCGTGCCAGCCGCCCAGGAACAGCACCGTGGCCACGGCGCAGACAACCGCCATGTTGGCGTATTCCGCCAGGAAGAACAGGCCGAAGCCCATGCCCGAGTATTCCGTGTGGAAACCGGCGGTGAGCTCGCTTTCGGCCTCGGGAAGGTCGAAGGGGGCGCGGTTGGTCTCGCCCAGGGCGCTCACCAGGTAGATGAGGAACGCCAGGGGCTGGGTCATGATGTTCCACTGCCACGGCCAAGTGCCCTGCCCCTTGACCACCTCGGCCAGGTTCAGGCTGCCGGCCTGGAACGAAACGGCCAGCACGGCAAGCAGCAGCGGAATTTCGTAGGCCACGGACTGGGCCACGCCGCGGGCGGCGCCCAACAGGCCGTACTTGTTGTTGGAGGCCCAGCCGCCCAAGAGCAGCGCCAGCACGGAGAGCCCGGAAAAGGCCAGGATGAGCAGCAGGCCCAGGTTCATGTTCTGCGCCATGATGCCATCGCCCAGGGGCAGCGGCAGGAAGAGCACCAGCACCGGCAGGAACGACAGCACCGGGGCCAGCCAGAACAGGATGGGGTCCGCGCCGTTGGGCATAAACAACTGCTTGCCCACCAGCTTCAGGGCGTCACAGAAGGGCTGGAGCAGTCCGTTGGGGCCAACCTCGAAGGGGCCGGGCCGCCGCTGGATGTGGCCGGCGACTTTTCGCTCCACCCAGACCATCACCAGGCCCAGGGCGCCCACCGAGGCGGCAACCACCGCCAAGGCGATGAGGATATGTATGAATTCTGCGGGCATGGCGTTCTCCTACCTGTCGATTTCCGGAATAACCATGTCAAGGCTGCCCAGGATGGCCACAGCATCGGCAAGGATGGTGCCGCGAGAAACCTCGCCAAAGAGACTCAGGTTGCAGAAGCCCGGCGCGCGGAGCTTGGTGCGGTACAAGTTCTTGCCGCCATCGCTCACCACATACACGCCGATCTTGCCGCGGGCGCCCTCGACGGCGAAGTAGCTCTCGCCCGCCGGCACCTTCCAGGAAGGCTTGGGCGCGCCCTTCACCAGCACATCGCCCTCGGGCATCATCTCCAGGGCCTGCTCGATGATGCGCAGGCTCTGCTCGATTTCCGCCATGCGCACATCGTAGCGTCCGCGCGCGCACTTGAGTTCGGAGGTGGGGATGTCGAAGTCGAACTTGCTGTAGATGCCGTAAGGCTCGTTGCGGCGCACGTCGTAGTTGATGCCGCTTCCGCGGGCCACGGGGCCGGTGGCGCCGTAGCGGCGGCACAGCTCCGGCTCGATGACGCCGATGTCTTCAATGCGCTTGCGCAGGATGATGTTGTCGGTGACGAGGTCCTTGTACATGGGCATGCGGCTGCGCAGCCAGGGGATGAACGCCCGGATGCGGCCAAGGCAGTCGTCGTTCAGGTCCTGGGCCACCCCGCCGATGCGGAAGTAGCTGTAGGTCAGCCGCGATCCCGTGGGAACCTGCAGGGCGTCGAGGAGTTTTTCGCGGTCGTCGAAGGCGTACATGATGGGCGTGAAGGCCCCGAGGTCCAGCAGGTAGGCGCCCCACCAGAGCAGGTGGGAGCTGATGCGGTTGAGCTCGCAGGTGATGACGCGAACGTACTCGGCCCGTTCCGGCACCTCGATGCCCGCGATCTTTTCCACCGCGCCCACAAAGGCCCAGTTCCAGGCCATGGCGTGCAGGTAGTCCACGCGCCCCATGTTGGGGATGAACTGGGCAGCGGTCTTCACCTCGGCCATCTTCTCGTGCATGCGGTGCAGGTAGCCCAGGATGGGCTCCGCGCGCAGCACGTATTCGCCGTCCATCTCCACCACCACGCGCAAAACGCCGTGGGTGGAGGGGTGCTGCGGGCCCAGGTTCAGGATGAGCGTGCCTTCCTGGGCTTTTTTCGCAAAGTTGTGGGTGTAAAAGTCACCCGCGGTCTGTTCCGTATCGATGTAGCGTGTCATAGGCGTGCCACTGTCCTGTGTTTATGCCGCAGCGGGCTTATTTCGCGCCTTCGCCCGCTGCTTCAGCGGGGGAATCGGCGACAAACAGCGTGAACGCGGGATCGCAGAACACCACCTCGCCCGGGGCCATTATCTTCCCGGCGGACGAGCGGGACTTTTCCTCCTTGCGCAGGGGGAAGCAGTCGGCCATCTCCGGGTCGATGAGCAGGGGCACAAAGTTGGGATTGCCGATGAACTGGACACCGTGGAAGTCGCGCGTCTCGCGCTCGTGCCACTCGGCCCCGTCGAACAGATGCGCGATGGAGGGGACGTTTGGCGCGGCGTGGGGCACGATGACCTTGAGGGTCACGCGGCCGGGCTTTTCAAAGTGGTCGAAGTGATACACCACCACGTAGCCTTCCACGCAGTCCACCGCGCAGACATCCTCAATATAATAGTCGGCCTTGAGCAGGCGCTCCGAGGCGCGCACCAGGCTGGCGCCGGGCAAAAAAGCCACCCAGGCCTGCCCGGTTTTGGCAAAGTCGCCACGGGCGAGATAGTCGAGCTTGAGTCCTTTGAGCAGGGCGTCCATGCTACTTGCCCCCCTTCACGTCGGCCATGTCCACGGGCGGATTGGGCCAGAAGCGCTTGCCGGAGATCTTCTCCTGCAACAGGAAGAGGCCCTCGAGCAGGGCCTCCGGGCGCGGCGGGCAGCCGGGCACGTACACGTCAACGGGGATGAGGTTGTCCACACCCTCGATGATGCCGTACTGGTCCTTGAATTTGAAGGGACCGCCGGAGATGGCGCAGTTGCCCAGGGCGATGACCCAACGCGGGGCGGGCATCTGCTCGTACAGGCGCACAACGGCCGGGGCCATCTTCTTGGACACCGTGCCCGCAACGATCATGAGGTCGGACTGGCGCGGCGAGGGGCGGAACACCTCCGCGCCGAAGCGGGCGATGTCCCAGCGGGCCATGCCCACGGCCATCATCTCAATGGCGCAGCAGGCAAGGCCAAAGGTCATGGGCCAAAGAGACATGGACCGGCAAAGGTCGATGATTTTCTGGGACGGCCCGATGTTGAGGATCGGGTCGGCCACAACGACATCGGGTTTGAGCGCTACGAGATTTTGCGCGGCCATGTGAACACCCCTTTTGCCCAGAAATAAACGATTGCGAGAGCCAGAACGAAGAGAAAGATGAAGATTTCGAGGAAGGGCAGCCAGCCCTGGGTGGCCTTGTATACGGTGGCCACCGGGAACAGGTAGAGCACGTCCACGTCGAAGGCCAGGAAGAGCATGGCGTAGACGTAGTAATTGATGCCGAATTTCGTCCACGCGCCCCCGTGAGGACGCATGCCGCACTCATACGGCATGCCCATGTCGCCGCCGCGCGCCCGTGGGGCGACGAGGTACGACAAGACAAGCGGGCCACCCGCAAAAAGCAGCCCGCCCAAAAGGAACAGGATGATGGCCAGATGTAGCCAACTAAAGACCATAGCCCCTCCCCAATCGCTGTTTCCGCCCGAAAAACGGGCGCTTGAATGACCTTTTTTGAAGGATGCGTCACATTGCCCCGAGACGGCAAAGACGTCAACCCCTCTTTCAGGAAAAAGTGAGATCTTTTTGACGAAATCACCGCAGGAATGATTCTCAATCGACTGATATAGCGCGGCATACATAAAATGGTCATGTTCATAACTGCTTTTTATACTCCCTAAACGGGGCGCGGGGCTTTCTTGCCTCCAGCCATTGTGCCGGGCGCGGATTCGGCATATAAACCCTTGACTGCGCACCACACCTACTCAAGGGAGACGGCATGACCCAGAACAAGCGCATCCTCGTCACCGGCGGTTCCGGCTTTCTTGGCTCGCACCTGTGCGAACGCCTGCTGAAAAGCGGGCACGACGTCATCTGCGTGGACAACTACTTCACCGGCCGCAAGCAGAACATCCGCCATCTGCTGACCCACCCCTGCTTCGAGCTCATGCGCCACGACGTGACCTTCCCGCTCTACGTGGAGGTCGACGAGATCTATAATCTGGCCTGCCCCGCCTCGCCCATCCACTACCAGCACGACCCCGTGCAAACCACCAAGACCAGCGTGCATGGCGCCATCAACATGCTGGGCCTGGCCAAGCGCATCAAAGCCAAAATCATGCAGGCCAGCACCAGCGAGGTGTACGGCGACCCCACGCGCCACCCGCAGACCGAGGACTACTGGGGCAACGTGAACCCCATAGGCCCGCGCGCCTGCTACGACGAAGGCAAGCGCTGCGCCGAAACGCTGTTTTTCGACTACCACCGCCAGCACAACCTGCGCATCAAGGTGGCCCGCATCTTCAACACCTACGGCCCGCGCATGGCCATCAACGACGGTCGCGTGGTGTCCAACTTCATCGTGCAGGCCCTGCGCGGCGAGGACATCACCGTCTACGGCGAGGGCCAGCAGACCCGCTCGTTCTGCTACGTGGACGACATGGTGGAGGGCTTCATCCGCCTGATGGAGAACACCCCCGACGAGTTCACCGGCCCCATGAACCTGGGCAATCCCGGCGAGTTCACCATCTACCAGCTGGCCGAAACCGTCATCCGCATGACCGGGTCCACCTCGCGCATCGTCAAGCGGCCCCTGCCGCAGGACGACCCCATGCAGCGCCAGCCGGACATCACCCTGGCCCGCAAGGCCATCGGCTGGGAGCCCACCATCCAGCTGGAGCAGGGCCTGGTGCAGACCATCGCCTTCTTCCGCAACGCGTTGCAGCAGGGCTAGGAGCCACCCGGCCCATGTGCGGCATTTGCGGCCACATCCGCCTGCCTGAGCTGCCGGAAGGCGCGGCAACGCGCCTGGAGCCGGTGCTGGCGGGCATAGCCCACCGGGGGCCGAACCAGACCGGCCGCTGGCAGGGCCCTGGCGTGGCCTTCGGCCACACGCGCCTGTCCATCTTGGACCTGGACGAGCGCGCGGGCCAGCCCATGCACGACCCGCACACGGGCAACGTCATCGTCTTCAACGGCGAGATATACAACTTCCGGGCCCTGCGCGCGGAGCTGGAAAAGCGGGGCGAGAGCTTCCGCACCACCGGCGACACCGAGGTGCTGCTGGCCCTGTACCGCGTGCATGGCCGGGATTGCCTGAAGCTCTTGCGGGGCATGTACGCCTTCGCCATCTGGGACGCCGCCCGGCGGGAGGTGTTCCTTGCGCGCGACCGCGTGGGCAAAAAGCCCCTGGTGTACTTCGAAGGACCGGAGGGGCTGGTCTTCGCCTCGGAGCTGCGCGCCCTGCGCGCCCACGCGCACTGCCCCACCGCCCTGGACCCCGAGGCCCTGGACCTGTACCTGAGCCTGGGCTACGTGCCCTGCCCGCGCACCATTTACGGCGGCGTGCACAAGCTGCCCCCGGCCCACTGCGCTGTGTACGGCGCGGGCGGCCTGTCGCTGTGGCGCTACTGGGACGCGGACTACCGCGAGAAGATCGACGTTTCCGAGGCCGAGGCCATGGACATGGCCTGGGACTGCCTGCGCGAGAGCGTGCGCCTGCGCCTGGAGTCGGACGTGCCCCTCGGCCTGCTGCTCTCCGGCGGGGTGGACTCCAGCCTCATCGCCGCCGTGCTGGCGGAGCTTTCCCCCGGCCAGGCGAGGGCCTTCAGCATCGGCTTCGGGGAAGACAAGTACAACGAGCTGCCCCACGCCCAGACCGTGGCCAACCACCTGGGCCTCTGCCTCACCCACGAGATAATGCCCCCGGCCACCCTGGAGGCCCTGCCCGAGGTGGCTGCGCGCTACGGCGAGCCCTACGCCGACGACTCCGCCCTGCCCTCGCTGTTCCTGTGCCGCATGGCGCGCAGGCACATCACCGTGGCCCTCGGCGGGGATGGCGGCGACGAACTGTGCTGCGGCTACCCCACCTACCGCCACGCCAAGGTGGCCAGCGCCCTCAGCGCCCTTTTTCCCACCACCTCGCCAGCCGATGAGACCCTGCGGAGCCTCGCCGCCGCTTCCGGTCCGCTCTCCGGGGCCTGGCGCAGCTTCGCCTCCGGCAGCCTGTGGCCGGAGACCAAGCCCCTGCTGCGCGCGGAGCTCAAGGTGCGCCCGGCCAAGAACCGGCTGTACACCCCCGCCACGGCCAGCGCCCTGCGCCGGGTCCACGCGGACTGGTTCCTGCCCTGGCTGCGCGCCTCGTACCAGCACGCGGGCAACCCGGTGGAGCGCATGCTGTACATCGACAACGCCACCTGCCTGCCGGACGACCTGCTGGTGAAGATGGACATCGCCAGCATGGCCGTGGCCCTGGAGGTGCGCTCGCCCCTGCTCGACCACGAGCTCATTGAGCTGTTCGCCCGCTTGCCGGTGGGTCTCAAGGTCAAGGGAGGGGAAACCAAGCACCTGCTGAAGAAGATGGCCGAGCAGAAGCTGCCGCGCGAGGTGCTGTACCGCCGCAAGCAGGGCTTCGACCTGCCCATACGCGAGTGGATGGCCGGGCCCATGCGCGGTTTTGTGCAGGATGCACTGCAGGCCGCCGACCCGGCCCTGGGCGAGCACCTGCGCCTGGACCAGGCCATGGCCATGGCCCGCGAGCACGCAAGCGGCACCAACCACAAAAACATCCTCTGGCGGCTGGTTATGCTGGCCCTGTGGAGCCGCAACCGCTAGCCGCGCCGCAAGCTCCTGCGCAGGGCCTTCTCCGCCTCCACCACCAGGAACACCAGCAGCGCGGCGGCCACAATCTTGGCCCAGGCCAAGGCCCCGATGGGCGCGCTGGCGAACAGCGTGTTCATGAACGGGGCATACGTGTACAGCAGCTGCAGGCCGATCATGATGCCCGCGCCCGCGTTCACCCAGGGGTTGGAGAAGAAGCCCAGGGCCAGCGGGGAGCGCAGAAACGACCGGGAATTATACAGGTAGGCCGTTTCCACCAGCACAAACACGTTCACCGCCACGGTGCGGGCCTGCTCCACGCTGGCCCCCTGCGCCAGCTCCCACTCGAACAGCCCAAAGGCGGTCACCAGCAGCAGCAGGCCCACCAGCACGATGCGCTCGCTCAACTTCCGGCCCAGGATGGGGCGCGAGGGCGGACGCGGCGGGCGGGCCATGAGCCCGGCCTCGCGCGGCTCGAAGGCCAGCATGAGGCCCAGGCTGCCCGCCGTGGTCATGTTGATCCAAAGAATCTGCACCGGCAAAATGGGCAGGCTGACGCCAAAGAGGAACGCGGCCAGGATGACCATGCCCTCGCCCAGGTTGGTGGGCAGGGTCCACACGATGAACTTGATGAGATTATCGTAGATGCCCCGGCCTTCCCGCACGGCGGCGGCGATGGTGGCGAAGTTGTCGTCCGTCAGCACCATGTCCGCCGCTTCCTTGGCCGCCTCCGTGCCGGTTATGCCCATGGCCACGCCGATGTCCGCCTGCTTGAGCGCCGGGGCGTCGTTCACCCCGTCGCCGGTCATGGCCACAATCTCGCCCTGGGCCTGCAGCGCCCGCACCAGCCGCAGCTTCTGCTCCGGCGAAACGCGGGCGAACACGGCCACCTCGCGCACCTCGCGGGCCAGCTCCACCTCGGTCAGCTCGGCCAATTCGCTCCCCGTCAGGGCGCGGCAGGCGCCAGCAGCAGCGCACCCAGCGCCCCCCAGGCCCAGCATGCGGCCAATGGCCAGCGCCGTCCCGGCATGGTCGCCGGTGATCATCTTGACCTCGATGCCCGCCCGGCGGCAATCGGCCACGGCGGCGATGGCCTCGGCCCGGGGCGGGTCGATCATGCCCTGCAGGCCGAGGAAAACCATGCCGCCGGCCACGTCCGCGTGCTCCAGCCGGGAAGGCCGGACCAAAAACTCCTTGCGGGCAAAGGCCAGCACCCGCAGGCCCTGCGTCGCCATGTCCTCCAGCTGGGCCAGCGCCTGGCTCTCGTCCAGCGGCACCAGCGCGCCCTCACGGTCCAGGGCCAGGGAGCAGCGCTCCAGCACCCGCTCCGCGGAGCCCTTGAGGTAGACCACGGCCCCGGCCTTCTTAGTACTGGGCCCCTCCGGGCTGGCATGCAGGGTGGCCATGTATTGCCGCTCCGACTCGAAGGCCAGCTCGTCCAGCCGGGGCCATAGCACCCGCTCCGTTGCCCGGTCCAGCCCGGCCTTGCCCGCGCTGACCAGCAGCGCCGCCTCGGAGGGGTCGCCCTCCACCCGCCAAATTTCGCCGCCCAGGCCTTCGCTGTCGTTGCCTTCGCCCTTGCCACCTTCACCGGACACCCGCAGCTCGGCGTCGTTGCACAACAACCCGGCGCGCAGGCACTCCGCCTGGGCCGCGCTGGCCTTGCCGCCCAGCGGCTCCGCGACCACCACAGCCCCTGCCGGGGCGTAGCCGTTGCCCGTCACCTCCGCCCCATCGCCCCCGGCCCACAGCCGCCGCACGGTCATCTGGTTCTCGGTGAGGGTACCGGTCTTGTCCGTGCAGATGACGGTGACCCCGCCGAGGGTCTCCACGGCGGGCAAACGACGGATGACCGCCCTGCGTTGGGCCATGCGCGAAACGCCGATGGCCAGAATGATGGTGACGGCGGCGGGCAGGCCCTCTGGTATGGCCCCCACGGCCAGCGCCACGGAGGCCATGAACATGTCCACCGCGCCCTCGCCGCGCGCCAGCCCCAGGGCGAAGTTCACCGCCGCCAGGGCCAGGATGCCCACCAGCAGCACGTGGCTGAAGCGGCTGATCTTGCGCGTCAGCGGTGTTTCCAGCTCGTCGGCGGACTCCATAAGCGCGGAAATGCGCCCAAGCTCCGTGCCGGTGCCGGTGGCGACAACCACACACCGCCCCTGGCCATAGGCCACCAGCGACCCCGCGTAGGCCATGCCCGTGCGCTCCGCCAGCACGGCGGCAAGGGCCACCGGGGCCGGGGACTTCTCCACCGGCAGCGACTCGCCGGTGAGCATGGACTCGTCCACCCGCAGCTCCCGGCTGTGCACAATGCGCACATCCGCCGGAACCTTGTCGCCGGAGCGCAGCAGCACCACATCACCCGGCACCAGCACGGCGGCATCCCGCCGGGAGGTGAGCCCGCCGCGCACCAGGGTCGCCTCGGTGGTCATGGTGGAGGCCAGGGCGGAAAGCGCCCGCACGGCCTTGGCCTCCTGCAGGTAGCCCACCACGGCGTTCACCAGCACCACGCCAAGGATGACCCCGGCGTCCACCGGCTCGCGCAGGGCCGCCATGACGGCGCCGGAGGCCAGCAGAATATAGACCAGGGGCTGGTGGAACTGGAGCAGAAATCGCCTAAGGGCGGACTTGCGGGGCTTGCCGGGCAGGGTGTTGGGGCCGAAGCGGTCCTGGCGGGCCTCGGCCTCGGCCAGGGAAAGTCCCAGCTCCGGGGTCGTGCCCAGCAGGGCGGCGACCTCGTCCGGTGTTTTGTGGTGCCAGGGGCTGTCGAGCGGTATACCCACGGCGGCGTCCTTCTTTGCCGGGGGAACTGCCGACGCTGGCGCGCGGGCAACCCCGATGCGTGCAGACCTACCGCAACGGCAGGGGGATGACAACTTCGGCGGGGGGAAGGTGGCGAAAAGGCAAAAAAAAGGGCCGGAGGCAAATCCCCCGGCCCTCATGTCTTGCTCAGGCTATGCGCCGCCCTCGCGCTTGAGGTCCGCCACCAGGGCGCGCAGCTTGTCGGCCTGGTCGGCCATTTCGCGGATGGCCACCGTGGTTTCCTTCATGCTGTCCGCCGTCTCGGTGGCGATGGCGTTGATCTGGTCCACGGCCTGGTTGATCTCCTCGCTGGCGGCGGACTGCTCCTCCGCAGCGGTGGCGATGCTGGCCACCTGCAGGGCCGTGTGTTCGCTCATGCGCACGATCTCCTCCAGGGCCTGGCCGGACTCCCGCACCAGTTCCGTGGATTCCATGATCGCCTTGCCCGCCTCGTCCATGCCCTTGATGTTCTGCTGCGAAACATCCTGGATGCCCCGGATGGTCTCGCCCACCTCCTTGGTGGCGGTCATGGTCTTCTCGGCCAGCTTGCGCACCTCATCCGCCACCACCGCGAACCCGCGCCCAGCATCGCCCGCCCGGGCAGCCTCAATGGCGGCGTTCAGCGCCAGCAGGTTGGTCTGGTCGGCGATGTCATTGATGACGTTCATCACCTGGCTGATGTCCGTGGCGCGCTTGCCCAGCACGTCCATGTTCTCCTGGAGCCCTTTGGCCAGGGCCAAAAGCTCGTCCATGGACTTGATGGACCGGTTGACCACCTGATTGCCCGTGGTGGCCCGCGTCTTGGCGGTATCCGCGCCCTCCGCCGCCTGGGTGGCGTTCTTGGCCACCTCCAGCACCGTGGCGTTCATCTCCTCCATGGCCGTGGCCGTTTCGGTGAT
>JAVBYL010000061.1 GCA_030824035.1 Humidesulfovibrio sp. | reverse complement strand
GCCGTGTCAAGGCGTTCTTGACGCAGGTTTGGAAAGCGGACAAAGCAGAAAGGAAACCACCGGAGGGCTGGCATGGCGTTTCGCAGAAAGAAGATCGCCGTCATCGGCGCGGGGCAGGTGGGCGCCACCTGCGCGCTTATGCTGGCCCAGCGCGGCCTGGGCGATGTGGTGCTGCTCGACACGGCCCAGGGCATGGCCCAGGGCAAGGCTCTGGACATACTGCAAGCCGCTGCGGTGGAGCTGTTCGACTCCCACGTGCGCGGCACCAGCGATTATGCCCAGACCGCCGGAGCGGACGTGGTGGTGCTCACCGCCGGTTCGCCCCGCAGGCCGGGGCTCACGCGCGACGACCTGCTCTCCATCAACGCCGGGGTTGTGGCCGGCTGCTGCCGCGAGATCAAGAAGCACTCTCCGGAGGCCGTGGTCATCGTGGTTACCAACCCGCTGGACGCCATGACCTTTGTCGCCAAGCGCGAGCTGGGCTTCCCGCGGGAGCGCGTCATCGGCATGGCCGGGGTGCTCGACACGGCCCGCTTCCGCACCTTTGTGGCCCTGGAGCTTGCCGTGAGCGCGCGCGATGTGCAGGCCCTGGTCATGGGCGGCCACGGCGACAGCATGGTTCCCATGCCCCGGCACTGCTTCGTGGGCGGGGTTCCGCTGACGGAGCTGCTGCCTTCCGACCGCATCCAGGCCCTGGTGGAGCGCGCCCGGCGCGGCGGCGACGAGATCGTGAAGCTGCTGGAGACCGGCTCGGCCTTTTACGCCCCGGCGGCGAGCATAGCGCAGATGGTGGAGGCCGTGCTGCGCGACCAGCGCCGCGTGCTGCCCTGCGCCGCCTGGCTTGAGGGCGAATACGGCGTGCGCGGTCTGTTCGTCGGCGTGCCCTGCGTTCTTGGCGGGCGCGGCGTGGAGGACGTGTGCGAGATTGCGCTGGACGAGGACGAGCGCGGCTTTTTCGAAAACTCCGTGGCCCGCGTGCGCCTGCTGGTGGACGATCTGGCCCGGTTGGGACTGTAGCCCCTGGGGGAAGACGTTTGATGAGACGATTGGCGCAATTGCTGGTCTGCCTGGCCCTTGTCCTGCTCTCCGCCTTGCCCGCCCAGGCGGAGCGGGAGCGCAAGAGCGTGCTGTTTCTCAACTCCTACCACAACGGCTACGCCTGGTCCGACGAGATTCTCCAGGGCGTTCGCAGCTTTTTTGCGGAGTCGAGCCTCACCGTGGACATGCAGATCGAGTATCTGGACACCAAGCGCTACGCCTCGCGGGAGCACTCCCAGAAGCTCTTTGATTTTTACCGCGACAAGTTCAAGGGCGCCAGCTTCGACCTCATCATCGCCAGCGACGACTTCGCCTACAACTTTGTGCTGGACCACCAGGCCGATTTCCTTTCCGGCGTGCCCGTGGTGTTCTGCGGCGTCAACGACTTCCGGCCGGAGCGGTTGGTGGGGCGCGAGAACGTGACCGGCGTGGTGGAAAACGTGGACTTCGAGGCCACCTTCCGCCTGGCCATGCGCCTGCACCCGGACAGGACCCGCATGGTGGTCATCGGCGACAAGTCCGTAACGGGCCAGGCCATCCAGCACCAGATACGCGAGGTGCTGCCGCGTCTTTCCGGCCTGCTGGACTTCGAGTTCTGGGACGACCTCTCGCTCTCTGAGATCATCTCGCGGCTCAAGTCCCTGCCTAGCGACACCATGCTGTTCATCATCCCCATGTACCTGGAGTACGAGGGCAAGCTGTATTCCGCCGACGAGGTGCTCGAGGTCGCCACGGAGAACGTCTCCCTGCCGGTGTACAGCTGCTGGCGCTTTTTGCTGGGCCACGGCTGCGTGGGCGGGCGGCTTCACAGCGGGGTGGACCAGGGCCGCATGGCCGCGCGCCAGGCCTTCCGCATCCTCTCCGGCGAGAAGCCTTCGCGCATTCCCGTGGTGGACCGCTTCAACGACCCCTACGCCTTCGACTACGTGGTGCTCAACCGGCTGGACATCCCCTCGCGCCTTTTGCCCACCGGCAGTGAGATCATCAACGAGCCGTATGCCTCGTACACCATCGACAAGGGCCTGTTCTGGACCATCATGGTGAGCCTTGTGGTGCTGGTGTTCACCCTGGTGCTGCTTATCACCAGCAACAACCAGCGCCGCCGCATCCAGGAGCGCATCAACGACCAGCTCTCGTTCCTCAAAATCCTCATGGATACCATCCCCCTGCCCATCTACTACCTGGACCGGCGCGGGGTGTTCCAGGACTGCAACCTGGCCTTCGAGCGGCTCTTCGGCGTCACCCGGGAGGACATTGCCGGCAAGGGCCCGGAGGCGGTGGGCTGCCCGGGCGCGGAGGGGCTGCGCGACGCCGTGGACGCGGAACTTATGCGCGAGCCAGGCGCGCGGGTGTACGAGTGCGCCCTGTCCTCGGAGATAGGCATGCGCTCGCTCATGGTCAGCAAGGCCACCTACCTGAACGCCAAGGGCGAGGTGGTGGGCCTGGTGGGCGTATTGAACGACATCTCCGTGCTCAAGCGTGCGGAGGAGGAGCTGCGCCAGGCCGAGGAGAAGTACCGCGGTATTTTTGAAAACTCCGTGCTGGGCATCTTCCGCGCCGGGCCGGATGGCACGCTGCTGGACGCCAACAGCGCCCTGGTGGAGATGCTGGACTATGCGGGCCTGGACGAGCTGCTGGCCGCCGGGCCGGAGTTTTTACGCCGCGCGGGCGGCGACCACGCGGGCTGGCTGACCTCCGCCCCCGGCGCGGGCGGCAGCGCGGCCTTCCGGCGCGAGATCATCCGCCACGATGGCCAGCGCATGACGGCCTTCCTGCACATACGCGCCGTGGCCGACAGCTCCGGCGGCATTGGCGCGTACGAGGGCATAGTGGAGGACATAACCCAGCGCGAGAACGCCGAGCGCGCCTTGCACGAGAGCGAGCGCATGCTCCAGCTGGTGCTGGACACCATCCCCCAGCTTGTTTCCTGGAAGGACAAGGACCTGCGCTACCTGGGCGTGAACCGTTCCTTCCTCTCGTTCTTCGGCCTGGAGGACACCGCCCAGGTGTTGGGCCGCACCGATGCGGAGCTCTTCGACGGCAGGGACTTCGTGTTGCCCGCCATGGAGGCCGATTCGCTGGTGGTGCAGTCCAACCAGCCGCAGTTCCGCAGCACCTGGACCGGGGAGGACGGCTATGGCCGGGGCGTCATCCTGGAGGTGAACCGCGTGCCCCTGCACGATGGCAAGGGCCGGGTGGTGGGCCTCTTGTGCGCGGCGGAGGACATCACCGAGAAGCTGAGCCTGGAGCGGCAGCTGCTGCAATCGCAGAAGATGGAGGCCATAGGCACGCTGGCTGGCGGCATTGCCCACGATTTCAACAACATCCTCACGTCCATCATCAACTCGGCCGAGCTGGCCCTCATGGACGCGCCCGAGGGCACGGAGATGGCGAGCGACCTGCTGCGCGTGCTGCGGGCCGGGCAGCGCGGCAGCCAGCTGGTGCGGCAGATTCTGGCCTTCAGCCGTCCTTCCCAGGCCGGTTTCCAGGCCGTGAACGTGGCCGAGGTGGTGCGCGAGACCCTCTCCCTGCTTTCGGCCTCTCTGCCGCGCAACATCAGCGTGCGCGAGGACATCCGCGTGGACCCGGCCCTGGCACTGGCCGACCCCATCCAGCTGCACCAGGTGTTCCTGAACCTGTGCACCAACGCCTTCCAGGCCATGCGCGAGGTGGGCGGCGACCTGCTGATGACCCTGCACGACGAGATTCTGGACGGCCAGGCGGCGGAAAACCTGAACCTGCCGCCAGGGCGCTACCTGCACCTGTGCATCAGCGATACCGGCTCCGGCATCGAGCAGGAGATTCTGGACAAGATCTTCGACCCCTTCTTTACCACCAAGGGCAAGGCCGAGGGCACGGGCCTGGGGCTGGCCGTGGTGCACGGCATCATCAAGGCGCACAAGGGCGCGGTGGCGGTTTCGAGCATTCCGTGGGAGCGCACCAGCTTCGACATCTACCTGCCGTTTTTGGAGCGCGCGGACGAGCAGGACGACGGCGAGGCCGAGCAGGTGCGCCGTGGCCGTGGGCGCATCCTGTTTGTGGAGGACGACCAGGACCAGCTTTCCACCGTTCCACGCGTGCTGGGCAAGCTGGGGTACGAGGTGACGGGCCGTGGCACGGCGGCGGAGGCCCTGCGCACCCTGGGCGAGCCTGGGGCGTACTTCGACCTGGTGCTGACGGACTTTGACATGCCGGGTGTGAACGGGGTGGAGTTTGCGCGGCGGCTGGCCGTGGAATACCCTGGCCTGCCGGTGGTTATGGTTTCCGGCCGCCTGCACACGGGCGAAATTCCGCTGGACCTGCCGCCCAACATCTTGAACGTGCTGGCCAAGCCCTACAGCCAAAGCGCGCTTTCCGAGGCGCTGCGCGAGATTCTGGGCAGCGCCTAGGCGGGCGCAATGGCCCCTGCGGCTGGTTAGCGGGCGGTCAGGCCGATGCGGTCGGCGTGGAACTCGCCCTGGTCGCTCACGGAGACGATGACGTAGAGCGGGGTGGCCAGCATGCGCTCGCGCTGCACCGGCCCAAAGCTGCGGGAGTCGAAGGAAGCGTGGCGGTTGTCGCCCAGCACGTAATATTCGCCCGGATCAAGGCGCGTGGGCGGCATGTCCATGCTGCGCTCGCCCGGTTTGTGGAAGGCGTAGTAGCCCTCCTCGATGGGGTCGCCGTTGACGTAGACGCGCCCGTTTTCCACCTCCACCACCTCGCCGGGAAGGCCCACCACGCGCTTGACGAAGATGAGCGAGTGCTCCGACGGGTACTCGAACACCACCAGCTGCCCGCGCCTTATGACATCGCGCGGGGCCAGCGCCTTGCAGCGCAGCAGGTCGCCGGAGCGCAGGGTGGGGCGCATGGAGGTTTGGCGCAGGGTGTAGGTGGGAAAGGCCCAGCGCTCCGCCTCGCGGGAGGCATAGGCCACCAGGCTGAACACCACCAGGGCCAGGGCGTAGTTGCGCAGGGTGTTGTGCGGACCGGGGCGGAACTCCGCCAGCCGCCCGGCCACGCGCCAGGCGTCCCAGCTGGCCAGCAGGTGCAGCCCGGCCATGGCCACAAGCGACATCCACCACCAGCGGAAAAATTCCACGGAGCCGATGCCCAGCAGCTGCCAGGCCGAGGCGATGCCCATGATCACCAGGCCCTTGCGCCACTGGCCGTTGTACATTTGCCCCAGGCCGGGCCAGCCCAGCGACAAGGCGGCGGCCAGCCAAGCCTTGCGCGGGGCCAGGGCGGCTGTGGGCCCCTGCGCGCCCGCAACGGCGCACGCCGCCAGCCCGGGCGGCGGCGTCCAGGCGGGGTCGTGTTTAGGCGGCACGTTCAGGTGCATGGGCGTTCTCTGTTCTGCTTGCGCGAGTGCCGGTGGATTGATAACGAGGAGTTCATAATCCCTGCGCGTGTGCGGGGGCGCGCATCCGTCCGGCCTGGGCGTTCATACCAGAGGCCGGGGCGGCTGGCAAATGGGGGGGAGGATGGGAATAGTCTCTAAGTATCAGATTATTGGCGCAGCGTGTTTAGTCGTTCTTGCTTGGTTCATCGGCGCGATGTGTCTCGTTGCGTTATCACCAGATGAAACGAAGCTCGTGGAAGGTTTGGAATCGATGGGGGCACTATTTTCTGGACTGGCGTTCCTTGCAGCTGTTGGGGCTGTTTGGCTTCAGCGGGTGGATTTAGATCTACAGCGCAAGGTGTTAGTGGAGACTCAAGCCGAGGTGAAGGCTCAACGCGAGCAAATGGAAATCCAAAATGCTACGATTCTAAGGCAACGGTTTGAAAATACTTTTTTTAATCTCGTGGCGCTGTATGGCGATGTTGTGGAGAAAACAACGGCAACCGGCGACAAGGGTCCAGTTTCTGGGAAAGATGCGATAAATATTTTTTATAATATACTTGGCTGGAAGTTTGCCAAGGGCAGTAATGATTCTGTCGGCACACGGAGTAGGCGTGATGTGTTTTCGGGGTTCCATCGAGACTATGATAGGTTTCTTGGACATTATTTCAGGTTGTGCTACAGGGTTTTGAAATACATAGACGATTCCAACCTGGCTGATGCTGAGAAAAAGGTGTTTACGGGACTATTCAGAGCACTAATGTCGCAAAATGAATTAGAACTAATTCTGTTTAACTGTGCCTATGGGCATGGCGCAGAGAAGTTTAAGCCATTAGCTGAAAAGTATGCGTTTTTAGAACAAGTCGATAAAGACAAGCATTCCATAGAAGAGCTGATGCTGTTTGAACCCGGTGCGTTCGGGTTAGCATCCTGGGATGAGTATACCCCTACCCAACCAGCATAAACCCCTCGCCCAGCACCCAACCTTTTGACTCCAGCCAGGCGCGGATTTCCTCACGCGCGCCACGGCTGCCCACGTTCACCAGAATGAAGGGCGGCGGCGTTGTCTCGGGAGTGTCGGGCGTGCCGAGCGCTTCCCCTTCGGGCGGGCAGGGCTCCTGCGCCGGGGCGGGCAGGCTGTCGCGGCTGAGCACGGGTGTGCCGTGCACGCGCTGGCCGATTTTGGCCGGGTCGATGTCGATGTAGGCCTCAATTTCGAGGCCCAGGTCCACCAGCGGGGCCAGACGTTGACGGCTGGTGCGGCCCGCGCCCCACACCCATACCGCCGGGTGGTTGGGGTTTTCCCAGGCCAGCCAGCGCCACAAATACTGCGCCCGAATATCCGCAAAGGCCGCCAGGGAGTAGTCCGCGTGGGTGCGGGTGAGCCGCGTGGGAGGGTCGTTCCAGATGAGCACCTCCTCCTGCACCTTGCCCATGCGCACGCCGCGCTCCAGCCAGCGCAGCCACATCTCGTAGTCCTCCGGAAAGGGCCGCGAGCGCGTGCACTCCCGCGCGCCGCCCAGCTCCTCGAACAACTCGCGCCGGAACATCACCGAGGGGTTGCACAGCGGCGACTCCACGAAGCGGTGCAGGCTGATGTCCTCCGGCGTTTTCAGCGTGTTCAGCCAGTCCACGTGCACGGCGTAGCCCTGGCGCAGCTCGCGGCTGCCGCCAAAGCGCACCAGGCCGGAGACCAGCCCCAGGCCGGGGTCGGCGTCGAGCAGCGCGGCCTGCACCTCCAGGCGGCGCGGCAGGCTGATGTCGTCGGCGTCCATGCGGGCCACATAGGGCGCACGGGCGGCCTCCACGCCGGCGTTGCCCGCCTGGGCCACCCCGGTGTGCGGCTGGCGCATGGGGCGTATGCGCGGGTCGCGCCGGGCGTAGTCCGCCAGCACGCGCCAGGTGTCGTCGGTGCTGCCGTCGTCCACGGCGATGATCTCGAAGTCCGCCAGGGTTTGCCCCAGCAGGCTGTCCAGCGCGGCGGGCAGGGTTGCGGCCGCGTTGCGGCAGGGCAGGCACACGCTGACGCGCGGGATGGCCTTGGGCATGTTCTTACGCCTTGTCGCGGACTCGGTCGGTGGCCCTATCAGGATCCGCCGCGCGGCGCTCGGTGACGGCGATCTTGAGTCGGCACACGCCGCAGACCTCCGTGCTGGTGGGCGAGGCGCAGCTGGTGCAGGGCGAAAGCTCGTGGCCTTCCTCCTTTTCCACCAGGGCGAAGGCGGGCCGACCGCGCTTCAAGAAGCCGTCGTAGAACGATATTTTGCTGCCGGGGCTGTTGTACTCCAGGTTGGACCACAGGGCCTTGTGGCCGGTGAAGCTGGCCCCGCCGCTGTACGGGCAGGGCGCGCTGTGGATGGAGATGCCGTTGATGAAGGCGTAGCAGGCGGTCTCGAACTCCGTGAGGCGGTACAGCGGCTTGATCTTGCGCGCAAAGCCGCTCTCCGCCTGCAGGCAGGGGCCCTGGTCGGAGAGGTAGCCCGCGTCCCAGCGCAGGGTGTTGGCAAACAGGCGCGCCACCTCGTCGTCCAGGTTGTGGCCGGTGGCCAGGCAGTGGAACCCGCCCTCCAGGGCCACGCGGTTGAACCAGTGGCGCTTGATTTTGCCGCAGGCGGAGCACACCGGGCGGTTGATGTACTTCTTCACGTCCGGGATGGGCAGGCCCTCCTTGATGAGCTCCACCACGTGGAGCTTCATGCCATGCTGGGCGCAAAAGCCTTCCACCTTGGCCCGCGCGGCGGCGGAGGAAACGGGAATGCCCAGGTCCACGTGCAGGCCGGTGACATCGTGCCCCAGGCGCGAAAGCTCCAGCATGAGAGTGAGGGAGTCCTTGCCGCCGGAAAGCGCCACCAACACACTCTCGCCGGGGAGGATGAGCTTGTGTTTGTCGATGGCCCGCTCCACCTGTCCGGTGAAGTAGGTGGAAAAGCAGGCGCGGCAGAAGGCGGTGTTGTGGCTCGGCAGGGATATCTCCGCCGGGACCTTGCATTTGCGGCATTTCATAACGTCTTCTCCTAGCCCGTGGAGGTCACTTTGCGGATGTGTATCTCGTCGCCGTCCTGAATCTGGATGTCCGGCGTGAGCAGCTCGCTGCCGCGGATGACCAGGGCGTCGGTGACGCGCAGTCCCAGACGCTTTTGCAGCATCAGCACGGTGTTCAGCGATCGGAAGATCAGCGTCTGGTTCTCCGGCTCCACATGCACGATGATCATGCGCGGGCCTCCTTGGTTGCCTGTATGGCATGTTTTGGTGGGCCAGAGGTGCGGTATCCTCTCAGTCTTGTCAAGATACCCGGCTCGACTTGCCAGGGTCACGGGCCAGTATTGGTGGCGAGCCAGTATTAGTGGAGAGGTTGTTACGAAGTAAACATTCCTAGTGCGTATTATCTTCCCGCGCTGTTGACCCGCCGCAAAAACAGGGTATAGAGTTCAAAATAAGAATAGCCCTTCCCCCCCAAGAGGAGCAACGCTATGAGCCAGAACAAGATCCTCGTGGTCGACGACGAAAAGCACATCCGCATGCTGTACCAGGAAGAGTTGGAAAGCGAGGGCTACACCGTGGCCACCTCGAATGGCGAGGAGCACATCCTGGCCGTGCTGGAGCGGGAGGCGCCGGAGGTCGTCATCCTGGACATCAAGCTCGGCCCCGGGCGCTCGGGCCTGGACCTGCTGCAGGACATCCGCAGCCACAGCCCGTCCGTGCCGGTCATCCTCAGCACCGCCTACGACAGCTTTCAGCACGACCTGAAGAGCATCGCGGCGGACTATTACGTGGTCAAGTCCGTGGACCTCTCCGAGCTGAAGAGCAAGGTGCGCCTGGCCCTGGAGCGGCCGGTCCCGTCCTGAGTCCCTGGCGACCGGCAGCCCTCGCTCCAAGAACGTCTCCTCCCCTCTGGCTCGCCTCTTTCTGAGCCACTTCCCTTGAAACCTCCCCAACCGGCCGGGCCCTCCCGGCTCATTCTCCTTGCCCGCGCAGGCGCTTCGTGTTAGCCGCCTAGCCATGTCTGATCTCGCGCAATACATACGGGAGCTCACCGTCCTTCTGGTGCCGCTGCTGTTCACCATCACGTGTCACGAGGCCGCCCACGGGCTTGTCGCCAACATGTTGGGCGACCCCACCGCCAAGCTGGCCGGGCGCATCACGCTCAACCCCGCGCGCCACCTGGACCCCCTGGGCATGCTCATCATGATCATCCCGCCGCACATCGGCTGGGCCAAGCCCGTGCCTGTGGACACGCGCTACTTCAAGGACCCGCGCACCGGCATGTTCCTGGTGGCCCTGGCCGGGCCGGCGGGCAACCTGCTGGTGGCCTTCTTGTGCGCGGGCATCTTCCACGGCATCGTCAACCTGCCCGTGGAGGACCCCAACGGCCTGGCCGCCCGCGTGCTGGTTCCCATCGCCACCATGGCCCACGCGGGCGTGTATGTCAGCCTGCTCATCGGGGCCTTCAACCTGCTGCCCATCCCCCCGCTGGACGGCAGCAGCATCCTGGCCCGCTTTCTGCCCGAGCGCCTGGCCGAGACCTACCTGAGCCTGGGCCGCTACGGCATCCTGCTGGTCATCGGCCTGCTGTTCCTGGGCAACCTCGTCGGCTTCAGCATTCTGGGCACGCTGCTGTTCCCCCTTGTGGAGCGCGGCGCGTGGCTTCTGGGCGTCAGCCCCTCGTTTTAACCCTCCAACACAAGACACGAGACCATGACCGCCAAAAAAGAACGCATCGTTTCCGGCATGCGCCCCACCGGGCCCCTGCACCTTGGGCACCACTTCGGCGTGCTTTCCAACTGGCTTGCGCTGCAGGAAGAGCACGACTGCCTGTTCTTCGTGGCCGACTGGCACGCCCTGACCACCGAATACGCCGATCCCAAGCGCATCAAGGGCTTTGTGCCCGGCCTGGTCATCGACTGGATCGCCGCCGGGCTGGACCCGGACAAGTGCGTCATCTTCCAGCAGTCGCAGGTCAAGGAGCACGCGGAGCTGCATCTGCTGCTCTCCATGCTCACCCCTGTGGGCTGGCTGGAGCGCAACCCCACCTACAAAGAGGTGGCCCAGGAGCTCTCCGGGCAGAAGGATCTGGCCACGTACGGCTTCCTCGGCTACCCGGTGCTCATGTGCTCAGACATCATCCTGTACCAGGCCACGGCGGTGCCCGTGGGCCAGGACCAGCTGCCGCACCTGGAGCTCACCCGCGAGATCGCCCGGCGCTTCAACCACCTGCACTGCGCGGAGAACGCGCCCTTCTTCCCCGAGCCCAAGGCCCTGCTGACCGAGGAAGCCAAGCTCCCCGGGCTGGATGGCCGCAAGATGAGCAAGAGCTACGGCAATTCCATCGCGCTCGGCGAGCCGCTGGAGGAGATCGCGCCTAAGATCAAGGGCATGCTGACCGACAAGAACCGCCTGCGCAAGTCTGATGCGGGTGATCCGGCGGTGTGCAACCTGTACCCCTACCACAAGCTGCTCACCGACCCCGAGAAGTGCGCGGAGATCCGCGAGGGCTGCACCACGGCCACCTGGGGCTGCGTGGACTGCAAGAAGGTGCTCATGGAGTCGCTGACGCGCTTCCTGGAGCCCGTGCACGCCCGCCGCAAGGCCCTGGAGGCCGACCCCGACCGCCTGTGGCACATTCTGGAGCAGGGCAACGCCCGCGCCCGCGCCAAGGCCCAGGAGTCCATGGTGGCCATCCGCAAGGCCCTCAACTTCGATTTTTAGACCACGCCAGCCAGGGGCCGGAGTGGGTGCGCCCATTCCGGCCCTGTTTTTTTAGGGAGCAAGCGCCATGAGTGAGAACGTCTGCGTGTCCAAGCGCGCCGGGGGCGTCACCCCGTTTCTGGTCATGGATATCCTGGAGGCCGCCCACAAGCTGGAGGCCGCCGGGCACGAGGTCATCCACCTGGAAATCGGCGAGCCGGACTTCGACACCCCGGAGTGCATCAAGGAAGCCGCGAAAAAGGCCCTGGACGACGGCGAAACGCACTACACGCACAGCCTGGGGCTCTTGCCCCTGCGCGAGGCCATCTGCCAGGACTACCACGCCCGCTACGGCGTCAGCGTGCATCCGGAGCAGATCATCGTGACCCAGGGAACCTCCCCGGCCATGCTGCTGCTCTTCTCCACCATCCTGGAGGAGGGCGACTCGGTGATCCTCTCCGACCCGGCCTACGCCTGCTACGACAACTTCATCCGCTTCGCCGGGGCCTGCCCGCAACGAGTTTTGGTGACGGAGGAGGACAGCTTCCAGTACCGGCCTCAGGCCATCGAGGCGGCCATGGACGCCAGCACCAGGGCCATCCTGCTCAACTCCCCGGCCAACCCCACGGGCACTCAGCTCTCGGCGGAGCGCATGGGGGCCATAGCCAAAATATCCGATGCGCGCGGCACGTTCCTGGTGTCGGATGAGATTTACCACGGCCTGGTGTACGAGGGCCGCGACCACAGCGCCCTGGAGTTCACGGACCGCTGCTTCGTGCTCAACGGCTTTTCCAAGCTCTACGCCATGACGGGTTGGCGGCTGGGTTACCTCATCGCCCCGCGCGAGTTCATCCGCCCCATGCAGAAGCTGTGTCAGAACTTCTTCATCAGCGCGGGCTCCGTGGCCCAGCGCGCGGGCATAGCCGCCCTCACCCAGGCGGCGGACGACGTGGCGCGCATGAAGGCCGTGTATGATGAGCGGCGCAAGTACATCCTCTCCCGCATCAAGGGCATGGGGCTGTTTGTGGCCCACGACCCCACGGGGGCGTTCTACGTGCTGGCCAACGCCAAGCCCTGGGCGGCAAAGTTTGGCGGCAGCTCACTCAAGCTGGCCTTCGACATTCTGGAAAAAACCCACGTGGGCGTGACGCCCGGCATCGACTTTGGCCAGGGGGCCGAGGGCTTTTTGCGTTTTTCCTACGCAAATTCTCTGGAAAACATCGCCCGCGCCATGGACAGGCTTGAAAAATACTTCCAGGATGCCTAGAACAGAACATGAGGCGTCGTGTGGCGCCTGTTTGCCGACCAGGGTTGAATTCCACTGACCACGGTTGAATTCCATTGACCAGGGTTGACTCCACTGACCAGGAAGGTTGCCATGAGGCGCATGCCCCCACTTGCGCTCTGCCTGCTGCTTGCCCTTGCCGTTCCAGCCCTTTCCGGGCTGGCTTTTGGCGCGCAGCCGCAAGCGCAAGCCACGCCGGCCCAGGCAAAGCTCAAGCCCAAGGCCAAGGCGAAATCCAGGGCCACCGTTGCCGTGGACCCCAGGGCCTCCTCCCTCAGCTCCAGCGATTTGGACTCCCCGTACAGCGCCCTGGTCCGCCAGGGTGTCAGCCCCGCATACGGCCTGGTGGAACCCTCCGGCCAGGGCAAGCGCCCAGGCATGGAGGAAAGCCTGCAATCCAACGCCACCAGTTGGAAGATGGACGTCACCCTGACGCCGAAAGACGCCGACGCCGATTCGCCCATGCGCTTCAAGGTGGGGGGCGAGAAGGTGGTGGACCCCATCACCGGTGAGGAAATTTCCCGCAAGACCGACCCCACCGGGGCCAAGAACAACCAGAAGGATTTGGACATCAAGGGAGCTGCGGAAAGAGTGGGCGGCAAGGCCGAGGTCCAGGTGGACATTTTGAAGTTCTAGGGGCGAGAAGCCCAGCCGAGGTGCGACGTACCGTGTCCGTGAAACTGCTTGATTTCCTCTCCGGCTTGTCCGGGGCGCTGGACCTTGTGAGCCCGGAAGTTGTGGGCCATCACAAGCGCGTGGCCTACATTGCCGTGCGCCTGGCCCAGGCCCTGGGCCTGACGCGGACGGAGCGCACCGAGCTGTTCATGGCCGGGCTGCTGCATGATGTGGGCGGCTTCACGGTGCAAAGCCGCCTGGCCGCCCTGGAGTTCGAGGCCGATGGCATTCTGCACGCGGAGGTGGGCTACCGCCTGCTGCGCCAGAACCCGCTGCTCGACTCCGTGGCCATCCTGGTGCGCCACCACCACACCCCGGCCGGGCAGTTCGGCTCCCTCAAGAGCGCCCAGGGCACGCCGGAGCGCGCGCTGTATCTGGCCAATGTGCTCAACTTGGCGGACAGGGTGGACGTGCTGGCCGTGCGCTATGGCCCCACCGACGCCAAGGCCATGGTGGAGAAGCTTTCCGCGCGGGCGGGCGCGCAGTTTTTGCCGGAGCTTGTGGCCGTGCTGCCGCAGATGACCGCCGACCGCGACTTTTGGCTGGGCCTAGCCTGCGGCGACCCCGCCGGGCTGCTCACAGCCGAGACCGGGCTGTTCGAGGAGCGCGGCCTCTCGCGCGGGCAGCTGGCCCAGGCCTCGCGCTCCTTTTCGCAGATCATCGACTTCCGCAGCCGGTTCACCGCCACCCACTCCTGCGGCGTGGCCGAGGCGGCGGTGCAGCTGGGCCGCCTGGCCGGGCTGGAGCCGAGGGAGATAGACGCCATGCGCCTGGCCGGGAACCTGCACGACCTGGGCAAGCTGGCCGTGCCCGGCGAGATTTTGGACAAGCCCGGCCCCCTGGACGAGGCCGAGCGCGCCGTCATGCTGCGCCATCCGGAGCTCACCGCCGCCATCCTGGGGCAGGTGCCGGGCCTGGAGGTCGTTTGCGCCTGGGCCTCCCAGCACCACGAGCAGCTCTCCGGCCAGGGCTACCCCTGGGGCCTGGGCGCGGATTCCCTGACCCTGGGCGCGCGCGTGCTGGCCGTGGCGGATGTGTTCACCGCCCTGCGGGAGGACCGCCCCTACCGCGCCGGGGTGAGCAGCACGGACAGCCTGCGCATCATGGGCAGGCTGGTGGAGGCGGGCCACCTGGACCGGGACGTGGTGGGCCTTTTGGCCGGGCACCAGCGCGAGATAAACGCCCGCCGCCGTGACACCCAGGCCCTGGCCAGCCTGGAGTTCCGCGAGTTTTACTCCGGCCTCGGCCAGTGAGCCTTGCGCCCGCCGCAAGCCCCGAGTTTTCCTCGGGGTTGCCAAGGTGCGCGCCCTCGTCTAACATTGCGGAAAATCTCAGGCCCCTGCCGGGCCACCAGGGGCGCGCATGACGACCTTCGCGGCGGATCTGCATATCCATTCGCGGTTTTCCCGGGCCACCAGCAAGGGGCTCACCATCCGCAACCTGGCCGCCTGGGCCGAGGTGAAGGGGCTGGCCGTGCTTGGCACCGGCGACTGCACCCACCCCGGCTGGCTGCAGGAGGTGGAGCGAGAACTGGTGGAGGACGGCAGCGGGCTGCTGGCCCTGCGCGAGCCCGGCAGCCTGGATGGCCAGATCCCCGGCCTGCCGCTGACCTTGGGAGGGGGTGCGCGCTTCATCCTCCAGGGCGAAATCAGCTCCATTTACAAACGCGGCGGCAAGGTGCGCAAGGTGCACAACCTGGTGTTTCTGCCCACGCTGGAGGCCGCTAAGGCCCTCAACGTCAAGCTGGCGCAGGTGGGCAACCTAGCCTCCGATGGCCGCCCCATCCTTGGCCTGGACAGCCGCAACCTGCTGGAAATGGTGCTGGAGACCCACCCCGAGGCCTTCCTTGTGCCCGCGCACATCTGGACGCCCTGGTTCTCGCTGTTCGGCTCCATGAGCGGGTTCGACTCCGTGGAGGAGTGCTACGGCGACCTCTCCCCCGAAATTTTCGCCATGGAGACGGGCCTGTCCTCCGACCCGGGCATGAACTGGACCCTCTCCGCCCTGGACCGCTACCGCATGATCTCCAACTCCGACGCGCACTCCGGCGAGAAGCTGGGGCGCGAGGCCAACCTGTTCCGTGGCGCGGCGTCGTTCTCCGGCCTGCGGGGGGCGCTGCGCGCGCACCTCACCGGCGCGGCGGGGGACTGTGAGTTCTTGGGCACCGTGGAGTTCTTCCCCGAGGAAGGCAAGTACCACCTGGACGGCCACCGCAAGTGCGCCTGGAGCATGGAGCCCGCCGAGACGCTGGCCCACAAGGGCCTGTGCCCGGTGTGCGGCAAACCCGCAACCCTGGGCGTGCTGCACCGCGTGCTGGCCCTGGCCGACCGCAGCGAACCCGTGCAGCCGGAGAACCAGCCCGGCTACGATTCCCTCATCCCCCTGCGGGAGGTGCTCTCCGAAATTTTGGCAAGCGGCCCGGCCACCAAGACCGTGACGGCGGAGTACATGCGCCTGTTGGAGCGCCTTGGGCCGGAGCTGACCATCCTGCGCCGGACGCCCCTTGAGGACGTGCGCAAGGCCTCGCCCGTGCTGGCGGACGCCCTGGAGCGCATGCGCGCCGGAAAGGTGCTGCGCAAGTCCGGCTACGATGGCGAGTTCGGAGTCATCACGGTGTTTTCGCCGGAGGAGCGCGCCGAGATGCGCCACGGCGGCCTGCTGCTGCCCGCCGGACCGCGCCGGGGCCGCCGCAAAACCACCCCGCAGGCCGGACAGTCCCGCGAGGGCGAAAGCGATCCCGACCACGGTCGGCACGACCAGGACCCTTCCCTTTCTTGCCCAGATTCCCGGTGCGGCCAGGCCAGCCTTGATGTGGACGTGCTGCGGCCCGTGCCCCTTTTCCCACCCGCTGGAGCCGCCGCCCAAAGCCAGAACGCCGCTCTCAATACAGACCAGGACGCTATCCTCAATGCCGACCAGACTGCCGCCGCCACGGCCGGGCCTGGGCCGGTGCTGGTGCTTGCCGGGCCGGGCACGGGCAAAACCCACACCCTTTTGGAGCGTGTGCTGCGCCTGCTGGAGTCGGGCGTGCCCGCGCAGTCCCTGGCCGTGGTCACCTTCACCCGGCGCGCCGCCGGGGAGCTGCGCGAGCGGCTGGCCGCCCGCCGGGGCGAGGCCGAGATGCCCGTGGTGGACACCCTGCACGCCCTGGCCCTCACGCTGTGGACCATGCGCCGGGGCAAGCCCCCCGTGCTGCTGGCGGAGGAGGCCGTGCGCAAGCTTTTC
>JAVBYL010000050.1 GCA_030824035.1 Humidesulfovibrio sp. | reverse complement strand
GGAGCTCCATCAGGCCCGGCCTCCGGCGCGTGTATGGTGACAACGCGGCCCAGGGCGACGCCCTGGTCGGTATCCACCAGCACGGTTTGGCCCTGCTCCACCACCAGCGAGCCCGAGGCGAAATAGCACACCGGGCCGTGGTCGCTTAACTTGATGCCGAGAATCTGAGTCATGTAGTATCCTGTCGGCCCGCCGCACAGTGGCGCGGGGGACCGGACGCGGCGTGAAATAGCCGATTATGCCTTGAAGTTCAAGGTAGGCCCCAGGCCCCGGTCAGGGCAGCAGGCCCAGGGTGCGCAGCTCGGACATGAGCCGTTCTTCGTCGATGGGCTTGACCAGGAAGCAGTCCGCCCCGCCGAGGAAAAACGCGTCGTTGGTCTCGCGGGTGTCCTCCACCATGCTGACCACCATGACCTTGGTGCGGTCGTCCAGGGCGACGCCCAGGTCCTTCTCCACCCCCCGCATCTCCTGCAGGGCTTGCTGGCCGTCCATCTCAGGCATCACGAGGTCCATGCACACCAGGTCGTAGGGGCGTCCTTCCTCCAGGGCCTTCTTGAAGGCGCCCAGGGCTTCCTCGCCGTTGACGGCGATGTGGCATTCCGCCACCGGGCGGAGCAGGTCATGCAACGTGATGCGGCTGTAAAAATCGTCATCGACAATAAGCGCGCGCACGTCTTCCCCCTCGTTGCGGTTGCATGCAGCCGACCAATCTTCGGCGCGAACGAATGTTGCACGTCCCGGTCAAGAAATCAAGTGCCGCAAGGCCTGGGGGGAAATGGCGGCAGAGTGGCCGGGCTGCCCGTTTCCATCGGGCGGGACTATAATTCGAACTCGGAACTCTGGGTGAGCGCTAGGCACTCCGGCACATGGCCGGGGCTGGCCAAAAACACCCGGCAGCGCTCCACCAGACGGTCCATGCCCTCGTCGGTGCGGTCCTGGTTGTGGTGGTACAGGCCCAGCGCCTTCACCCCCGCCTCCTTGGCCAGGCGGGCGGCGTCCTCGTAGTGGGAGTGCCCCCAGCCCTTCTTGTCCGGGTATTCCTCGGGCAGGTATTCGGCGTCGTGGATCAGCAGGTCCGCCCCTTGGCAAAAGGCGACGTATTCCTCGAAGCTGCGCCCGCCGTGGTGGTGGTGCGAAAGTTCGTTGTCCGTGAGGAAGACCACGCTCCTGCCATTTTCCTCAAAGCGGTAGCCCGCGCCCATGTTGGGGTGGGAAAGGGCGATGCGCGTGATGCGCACCCCGCCCAGGCGGTATTCCTCCTCGCACCAGCTGAAGGGCTCGATGCGAGCAGCGAGCTGGTCGAAGGTGACCGGGAACAGAGGGCCGCGCATGGCCAGGCCCAGCACCTTGGTCATCTCGCCCTGGAAGGCCGGGCAGCCGCCGAGGGTGATGTGGACGGAGGGGTCGTACAGGGGCTTGAAGAAGGGGAACCCGATGATGTGGTCCCAGTGGGAGTGGGTGAACAGGAGCGTGAGGCGCTTGACGCCCTCTCGCTGGAGCTGGTTGCCCAGCCTGCGGATGCCGGAGCCCGCGTCTACCACCAGCACCTGCCCGTCCGCGCCGCGGATTTCCAGGCAGGGCGTGTCGCCGCCGTAGCGGTCGTACTCCGGCCCGGAAACGGGAATGGAGCCCCGAGCGCCCCAGCACCGGACCTTCATGCCGCCCCCGCGTGCGTGCGTGCGCAGTTAACATGCCGATATATCATTCGTCTTTTTCTATACCTTAGTGGGGGGAACTTGGCAAGGCCCCGCGCCGCGCCAACTCGCGCCCCTCTAGCCCTAGGGGCCCTCTTGCTTCCCGGCGCGGATGCGGTATGCTCTCGCCCACGACACCAAGCCCAGCCAAGGAGCCCGCACCCGTGAAACACACCATTTCCGCCCTGGTGGCCAACCGCGCCGGAGTTCTGGCCGATATGGCCCTGGCCTTCAAAAAATACGCCCTGAACATCCAGAGCATCTCCTGCGGCGAAACGGAAAAGCCGGAGGTCTCGCGCATGGTCATTTGCCTGGAGGCACCGGACGAGGCCATGGCCGAGATCACCGCCGCCGTGGCCGCCATGGACTTCGTCATCCAGGTGGACGACCTGGCCCGCAAGGAATTTGTGGACCGCGAACTGGTGCTCATCAAGGTGCAGCGCACCAGCGCCGGGCTCTCGCAGCTCATGCAGATCCTCGAGGTCTTCCGCGCCAGCGTGGTGGGCATGGGCGAGGCGAGCCTCACGGTGGAGCTTTCCGGCGATTCCGAGCGTGTGGAGGGGCTCATCAAGATGCTTGCGCCCTTTGGCATTTTGAGCATGGCCAGAACGGGCAAGATAGCCCTGAAGCGCGGAGACGAATGAGCGCATGCCGCACCTGAGTCGCCCGACCATGCGTTGTCTGGATGACATCGTGCGCGCCGTGCAAAGCGCGCCTGACAAGACCCGCGTGGCCATAGCCCCCTGCGCGGAGGGCTTTGTGTTGCGCGCGGGGCTGGCCGCCGCGCAAAAGGGCCTGGCCGTGCCGGTGTTCATCGGCAACAGGGCCAAGTCCCTGGAGCTGGCGCAGGCCCGCGGCCTGGACCTCTCGGCCCACGAGTTCATCGACTGCCCCGATGACGCCGAGGCCGTGACCCGGGCCGTGGAGCTGTTCCGCGCGGGCGGAGCCCAGCTCATCATGAAGGGGCTGGTCTCCACCTCCACGGTGCTCAAGGCCGTGCTGAACAAGGAGGCCGGGCTGGTGCCAGAGGGCGGCATCCTGAGCCATGTTTCGGTGTTTGATGCGCCAGGGCGGGAGCTGGGCCTGGGTGGGCTGATGCTGCTCACCGACGCCGGGGTGAACATTCGCCCCACCCTGCAGCGCAAGGTGGAAATTTTGCGCAACGCCCTGGCCACGGCCCGCGCCCTGGGGCTGGAAACGCCGCGCGCCGCCATGCTGGCCGCCACGGAGAAGGTGAACTACCCGGCCATGCCCGCCACCCTGGACGCGGACATGATCGCCAAAATGGCCGAGCAGGGCGAATTCGGCTCCGCGCTGGTGGCCGGGCCCCTGGCCCTGGACCTGGCCGTTTCGCCGCAGGCGGCGGCCCTCAAGGGCGTCAGCCACCCGGTGGCCGGCCACGCGGACATCCTGTGCACCCCGGACATCGAATCGGGCAACATCCTGTACAAGACCCTCAGCTGCCTCATGAACATCACCATGGCCAGCGTGGTGGTGGGCAGCCGGATTCCCGTGGTGGTGCCCTCCCGCGGCGACAGCGAGCACACCAAGCTCGCCTCCATCGCCCTGGCGGCCTACCTGGCGCACCAGGCCCGGCAAGAAGAGGGCAAGCCGTGAGCCAGCAGATGAGCAAGGGGGTGAGCGGACCGCGCATCCTGTGCATCAACCCCGGCTCCACCTCCACCAAGGTGGCCGTTTTCGAAGGGCCGGAGGAGCTGTTTTCCGTGGACCTCCGCCACGCCAAGGACGAGCTGGCGGCCTTTGCTCGCGTCATGGACCAGATGGAGTACCGGCGCGCCGCCGTGGCCCAGGCCGTGGCCGAGCGCCTGGGCGCCGGGGGCGCGTGCTTCGACGCCGTGGCCGGGCGCGGCGGACTGCTGAGGCCCCTGCCCGGCGGCGTGTATGCCGTCACCCTGCCCATGCTGGACGATCTTTCCCGCGCCGCCTACGGCGAGCACCCCTGCAACCTGGGCGCGGGGCTGGCTCTGGACTTCGCCACCGAGCACAGCTGCCCGGCCTTCGTGGTCGACCCGCCCGTCACCGACGAGATGCAGGAGCAGGCGCGCATCACCGGCCTGCCGCGCATCCGCCGCCGCAGCGTGTTCCATGCCCTGAGCCAGCGCGCCGCCGCCCGCAGGGCCGCCAGCCAGCTGGGCCTGCGCTACCAGGAGGCCAAGTTCGTGGTGGCGCACCTGGGCGGCGGGGTAAGCGTGGGTGCGCACTGCCGGGGCCGCGTGGTGGATGTGACCAACGGCGTGGACGGCGAAGGCCCCATGAGCGCCGAGCGCGCGGGCGCGCTGCCCTGCTTCGCCCTGCTGGACCTCATCCGCCAGGGGGAGGACCCCCAGGCCCTGCGCCGGGAGATACTGACCCGTGGCGGACTGTTCGCCCACACCGGCACCAATGATCTGCGCGACATTGAGGCCCGCATGGACGCGGGCGACGAGGCGGCGGCCCTGGCCTTCCAGGCCCAGGCGTACAGCGTGTCCAAGTACATCGGCGGCATGGCCGCCACCCTGTTCGAGGCGGATGGTCCGGGCCCAGACTCGCCCAGGAACGCGCCCATAGCCGCTGTGGTGCTCACCGGCGGCATGGCCAAGAGCACGCGGCTGGTGGCGGAGATAACCCGGCGCGTGCGCTGGATCGCCCCGGTCATCGCCCTGCCGGAGGTGGAGGAAATGCGCGCCCTGGCCCTGGGCGCGGAGCTGGCCCTGCAGGGCGAAACCCCGGTGCAGGAATATGGCGGCTGAGCCCCGGCCAGCGCCACCCCAAAGGACACGCCCATGAAGCTCGACTCCGGTCAGCAGCGCACCCTCGCCTCCCTGGTCTTCTTCGCCGTGGTGCTGTTTGCGGGCGCGGCGGCCCTGATGCAGGTGGAGGAGCTGCCCTTTGCCGACGCCCTGTATTTCAGCCTGGTGACCATGTCCACCGTGGGCTATGGCGACGTGGTCCCCTACACTCCTGCCGGGCGCATCCTGGCCTCGGTGATGATCCTGACCGGCGTGGGCTCCTTCATGAACCTCATCGCCGCCACCTCCGACCACCTGCTTTCCCGCCGCGAGCAGCGCGAGCGCATGGAGAAGCTCAACATGGTCATCGGGGTGTTCTTCAGCGAGGCGGGCACCCGGCTGCTGCGCATGTGCGCGCGCATGGACACCAACCTGCCCCAGGCGCGGGAGCGGCTGCCAAAGGACGGGGAATGGCTGGACAGGCGGTTTGCCGGACGGGCCAAGCTGTTCTCGGCCCACGGTTTTCAGGTGGCGGTGGACACCGAGGGCCTGGGGGCCATCAAGGCCTTTTTGAACGAAAAGAGCCCGCTGCTGGTGCGCCTGCTGGAAAACCCCAACCTGCTGGAGCACGAGGCCTTCACGGACCTGCTCTGGGCCGTGCTGCACATCAAGGAGGAACTGGAGTTCCGGTTCGACCTGGACGCCGCGGGCGAGGCGGACCTGGCGCACCTGCGCGGCGACCTGGAGCGTGCGTACCGGCTGCTGGCCCGGCAGTGGCTGGACTACATGCGCCACCTCTGCGCCAACTACCCGTACCTCTTCAAGGTGGCGGCGCACCGCAACCCCTTCCGAGAAAGCGCGCCGGTCTAAGTCGGCCTGGGTCGGCCTGGGTCGGCCTGGGCCCGCCTAGCCTTCCAGCTGCGAGGTGCAGTTGGGGCAGCGCACGGCCTTGAGGCTGATGGTGCTGGCGCAGAACGGGCACTCGCGCGTGGTGGGGGCCTCCACGGGCTCCTTGGCCTTCTGCATGTCCCGCAGGCGGTTCACGGCGCGCACCACCAGAAAAATGGCCAGGGCCACGATGAGAAAATTGATGACCGTGTTGGCGAAGAGCCCCAGGTTCAGCGTCACCGCGCCTGCCTTCTTGGCCTCGGCCAGGGCGGCGTAGGGGCCGGGCACGGCGCCCTCCCGCAGGGTGAGGTACAGGTTGGTGAAGTCCACCCGGCCCAGCAGCAGGCCGATGGGCGGCATGATGACATCATCGACCAGCGATTTGACGATGCCGCCGAAGGACGCGCCGATGACCACGCCCACGGCCATGTCCACCACGTTGCCACGCATGATGAAGGCTTTGAAGTCTTGCAGCACCCGGTCCTCCTCCTGGTCTGTGTGGTCAGGCGCGTCCGGAATTCCAGACGCGAAAAAGCTCCCCGCGCCGTCCCTTCTAGCACAGGCGCTCCGGAGCCGTCCATGCCTCCGGGGCCCTTGCCCAGGCCTTTGCGGAGGCTTCCAATCAGCGCGCAGAGGTGCTACACGTCTTTCCAAGCACCATGAACCTTGGCAGGGAGTCACATGCCCCCCACCAGCAAAACCTCCCCCGCGTACCAGCGCCTCGACGCGCGGGCATACAAGCGCGTCCTCGACGCCATCGCCCTGCCCATCTTCGCCACGGACCGCAAGGGCCGCATAGTGCTGGTGAACACCAGCGCCTGCGACATGCTGGGCAAGCCCCGCAGCGAGCTTTTGGGCGCACCGGCCAAGGCCCTTGGCCTGGCTCTGGATGCCGTGCCCAGGGAGGCGCAAAGCTGCGAGCAGCCCTTCAGCTGGGACGGCCGGGAGCACATCCTGCGCGTGAGCACCGCCCCCACGGACCAGGCCAAGACCGGAACGCGCCTCACCGCCGGGCACATGCTGGACATCACCTCCCTGCGCGACACGGAGCTGGCCTGCGCACTGAACGAAAAGCGCATGGAGCTTTTGGCGCAAAGCCTGCCCATCCTCATCCACGCCACCGACGCCAGCGGGTCCATCGTCTTCTGGAACAAGGAGTGCGAGCGCGCCCTGGGCTATTCCGCCCAGGAGGTCATCGGCAACCCGGACATCCTCTCCCTCTTTTTCCCCGACCCGGACTACAGGCGGCGCGTCGAGGGCATCATCGCCGCCGGGCGCGACTTCCGCGACCGCGAGGTGAAGATGCGCACCGCCAGCGGCCAGGAGCGCACCATATCCTGGAGCATGGTCTGCAACGCCGCGCCCATCTGCGGCTGGGCCAACTGGTCCACCGGGGTGGACGTGACGGACAAGCGCCGCGCCGAGACGAGCCTGAAGGAGTCCGAGCGCCGCCTGAGCAACCTCATCCAGGCCTCGCCCATGGGCATCCACCTGTACCGCCTGGCCGACAACGGCGACCTGATCTTCGTGGGGGCCAACCCCGCGGTGGACCGCATCCTGGGCGTGAACAACGCCCAGTTCCTGGGCCAGCGCCTGGAAGACGCCCTGCCGGAGCTGCGCGCCACCAACCTGCCGGAGCGGTTCAAGGCCATCTGCCGCCACGGCGGCACCTGGAAAACCGAGCAGCTGGAATACCGCGACGACGCCATCTCCGGCGCGTACGAGCTGCACGCCTTCCAAACCGAACCCGGCCACTGCGCCTGCATGTTCCTGGACCTCACCGAGCGCAAGCGCATGGAAACGCGGCTGCGCCACCTGGCCCTGCACGACCCCCTCACCGGCGTGGCCAACCGCACCCTGTGCATGGAGGTCATCGAGAGCGCCCTGCAGCGCGCCAAGCGCCGCCCGGACTACAAGTACGCGGCCATCTACCTGGACCTGGACCGCTTCAAGAACATCAACGACACCCTGGGCCACGCCGCGGGCGACGCCGTGCTCATCGAGACCGCCAAGCGCCTCAAGGGGGCCGTGCGCGAGCTGGACACCGTGGCCCGCCTGGGCGGCGACGAATTCGTCATCCTGCTGGAGGAGTTCGACACCTACAAGCGGCCCGTGCAGGCCATCCGGCGCATACGCGGCGCCCTGGAGGCCCCCTTCCTGGTGGAGGGCCAGGAGATCACCGTCACGGCGAGCATCGGCATGGCCCTGGGCCAGCTGCCCGTGGCCGATGCCGAGGAGCTGCTGCGCAACGCCAACCTCGCCATGCACCGGGCCAAGTCCCAGGGGCGCAACCGCGTCAAGAGCTTCACCGCCTCCCTGCTCACCCACACCCTGCACGTGGTGCGCATGGAAAACGAGATGGACCGCGCCATCGCCAACGGCGAGTTCTACCTGGCCTTCCAGCCCATCATCCACCTGAACGGCTGCACCGGCGGCCAGCCCAAACTTTTCGGGTTCGAGGCCCTGGCCCGCTGGCGGCACCCGCAGCGCGGCCTCATCATGCCCGGGGAGTTCATCCCCGTGGCCGAGGACTCCGGCAAGGTGGTGGACCTGGGCTTTTGGGCCCTGGCCGAGGGCAGCCGCATTCTGGAAGGCTGGCGCAAGCGCTACCCGCACCTGGCCGACGCCATGCTCTCCGTGAACCTTTCCCCGCAGCAGGTTCCCCACGCCGACTTTTTGCCGCGCATGCGCTCCATCCTGCGCGAGTCGGGCCTGCCCTCCGAGAACCTCAAGCTGGAGATAACCGAAACCGCGCTGATGCAGAGCGGCACCACGGTGCTTTCCAAGCTGCGGGAAATCCGCGACATGGGCGTCTCCTTCTCCGTGGACGACTTCGGCACCGGCTACTCCAGCCTGGCCTACCTCACGCGCCTGCCCCTGGACCACCTGAAGATCGACCTCTCCTTCGTGCGCATGTTGGGGGCCGGGCAAGAAAACCTGGAGATCGTCCGGGCCATCATCAACCTGGCCCAGAGCCTCAAGCTCGATGTGGTGGCCGAGGGCGTGGAGACCCAGGACCAGCAGGACATCCTGACCGAGCTGGGCTGCCGGTTCTTCCAGGGCTACCTCTACTCCCACCCCCTGCCCGAGGCGGAGGCGGAGACCTTCCTGGCCCGGTTCGCCACGCAGCCGCACACCCACGTCAACTAGCCCAGGCCCCTGAGCTTCCGCACATGCCCCTGATTCAAGGCCCGGCCACCGCACTCTTTTCCGGCTCCGCCCTGGGGCTTTCCGCCGCCATCACCCCCGGCCCGCTGCTGGCCCTGGTGCTGGCGCAAACCCTGGCCCACGGCCCGCGCGAGGGCGCCAAGGTGGCCCTGGCCCCCCTCATCACCGACACGCCCATCATCCTGGCCGCGCTGCTGCTGGCGGACTACACCGCCGGGCACGCGCCCGCGCTGCTGGGCATCACCCTGGCGGGCTGCCTGTTTTTGCTGTGGAGCGCCTGGGGCTGCCTGCGCTGGCGGACGGACCT
The DNA here is from genome assembly GCA_030824035.1 of Humidesulfovibrio sp. Classification (GTDB taxonomy): domain Bacteria; phylum Desulfobacterota; class Desulfovibrionia; order Desulfovibrionales; family Desulfovibrionaceae; genus Humidesulfovibrio. Next base: position 7,469 of record JAVBYL010000050.1, on the reverse strand, counting down.
CGCCCCGGCCGCGCTCTCCTCCAGCCCGGGCAGCATCAAGAAGGGCGTGCTGGCCAACCTGCTCAACCCCGCGCCGTACCTGTTCTGGATGACCGTGGGCGCGCCCATGCTCATCCGCGCCGGGGAAACCGGCTGGGCCACGGTGGTCTGCTTTCTGGGAGGCTTCTCGCTCACCGTCGTGGGGGCCAAGGCCCTGGCGGCGGTGCTCACGGGGCGCTTCGGCCCCATGCTGGGCTCCCGCGGGTACGCCTGGCTCATGCGCGGGCTGGGGGCCATGCTGCTGGCCTACGCCGCGCTCTTCGCCCGCGACGCCTGGGCCATGCTCAGCGCCCTGTCATAACCGGGGGCGCAGCAGGTCGGGGTCGTGCTCCAGTCCGCCGGGCATGCGCGCGCACTCGCGGAACACCCGTTTGGGGCAACAGGCGCAGCGCTCCGGGTCCAGGCGCGGCACAATGTGGGCAATGGCCTCGGCCTCGTTGACGAACAGGTTGCCCTCGCCCAGGCGGTGCAGGCAGCCGCCGCGCATCAGCACCTCCATCACCTCGGTCTTGAGCGAGCAGAAGAACATCTCCCGCCCGGACAGGCGCAGGCGGTGCGCCTCCTGGAACAGCATGTGGCAGCCCCCGGCATCCACAAAATTGATGCCCCCGCCCACGATGAGGATGTGGCACTGCTCCGGGTACTTGTTCATCACCCGGTGCAGCTCCTCGGAAATATGGTTCACCGCGCCAAAGAAGATGCTGCCGTCCAGGCGCAGGATCTTCAGCTGCGGGCACTCGTCCAGGTTCTTGCGCTGCACGTTCACCAGAGGCCTGCGCGGGTGGTTGGGGTTGGGGGCCAGGATGGTGAAGTTGGGGTGCGAGGTGCGCTTGAGGTACATGAGCAGCGAGAGCAGCACGCCGGAGAAGATGGCGAACTCCAGCTGCAGGAACAGGGTGGACAGGAAGGTGACGCCCAGCACCACGGCCTCGCTCCTGTCCGTGCGCACGATGTGCCGCACCCCGCGCAGGTCCACCAGGTTGGCCGCCACCAGCAGGATGACCCCGGCCATGGCGGGCACGGGCAGATAGGCCGTGAGCGGCCCCACCAGAAGCACGATGCCGGCCAGCAGCAGGGCGGAGAACACGGCGGCCAGCGGCGTTTTCGCCCCGGCCTCGTAGTTTACCCCCGTGCGCGTGAACGAGCCGGAGGACGCATAGGCCGAGAAGAAGCTGCCCAGGATGTTGGACAGCCCCTGGCCCAGGAATTCCTGGCTGTTGTCGATCATCTGCTGCGAGCGCGCGGCCACGGAGCGCCCGATGGACACGGCCTCGGCCAGGCCCAGCATGGCGATGGCCAGCGCGCCCGGCACCAGCACGCGCAGCTCGGCCAGGTCGAACCCCGGCGGCGACCACGGCGGCAGGGAGGCGGGCAGCGCGCCCACCAGCGCCACCTGGTGCATGCCGCCTTCCAGCAGCTGGTTCAGCAGGCTGGCGGCGGTCAGGGCCAGAAGAAACTTCGGCCAACGGGGCTGAAAGCGCCAGATGATGAGCGCCAGGACAATCGTGATGATCCCCATGCCCACGGCGTGGGCGTTGATCTGCGGCAGGCGCTCGAACAATGCCACCCAGCCGTTCAGGAAGGTGCCGCCGCGCGGCAGGTTGAGGCCGAAGAACGCGCCCAGCTGGCTGGTGGCGATGAGTATGGAGGCCCCGGCGGTGAAGCCGATGACCACGGAATGCGAGACGAAGTTCACCATGGCGCCCATGCGCGCCAGGCCCAGGCCGATTTGCAGGCAGCCGGACAGGAAGGTGATGGCCAGCACCAGGTGGATGTACTCGGCGCTACCGGGCGCGGCCAGGGGGCTGACGTTGGCGAAGATGACCAGCGAGATGGCCGTGGTGGGACCGGAGACCAGGTGCAGGGAGGAGCCGAACAGCGCCGCGATGATGACCGGCACCATGGCGGCGTACAGGCCGTATTCCGGCGGCATGCCCGCAATGGCGGCAAAGGCCACGCCCTGCGGCAGCACGATGACCGCCCCCGTGAGCCCGGCCCAGAGGTCGGACTTCAGGGTGCGCCGGTTGACCTGCGGCCACCAGGACAGCATGGGCAGAAAACGCCGCAGGGCGCTCCCGGCCTTGCGCCAGCCCGTCTGCGGGGGCTCAAGCTCGCATTGTTCCATGTTTTCGCCGTGTTGCAATGGGCAGTCCTCCCACCTGCGCCCAGCTTATCCCAATCCACCCGCCAACGCCAGGGGGGCGCGCAGCCAAGCTCATCCGATTTTTCGGACAATTTTGGGCGCAAACCATGCGGCCCAGGCGCGCCAACATCTTTACAGCCGCCGAAAATTCGGACACAGTGGACAAACGTAGGGCTCTCATCTTCGGCTCATTCACGCAACGGCCTTGATTTGCACCATCATTTTTCACCATGTTCCTTTTGGCACACAAGTTGCCAAGTCATCTGTTTTGAACTAGGCCGATAAGAACGCTACAAACAGGGCCAAAACCTTCAGATACTGACAAAGAGGGATACCCGCATGGCGAAGAAAATGAAGACAATGGACGGCAACTCCGCAACCTCGCACGTGGCCTATGCCATGAGCGAGGCCGCCGCCATTTATCCGATCACGCCCTCCTCCACCATGGGCGAGATTGCCGACGAAATGGCTGCGAAGGGCCTGAAGAACATTTTTGGACAGGTGGTCAACATCCGCCAGATGCAGTCCGAGGCGGGCGCCGCAGGCGCTGTGCACGGCGCGCTGGCCGCAGGCGCGCTCACCAGCACCTTCACCGCCTCCCAGGGCCTGCTGCTCATGATCCCCAACATGTACAAGATCGCGGGCGAGCTGCTGCCCGGCGTCTTCCATGTCACCGCGCGCGCCATCGCCGCGCATGCGCTCTCCATCTTCGGCGACCACCAGGACGTCATGGCCACCCGCCAGACCGGTTTCGCCATGCTGGCCTCCTCCTCCGTGCAGGAGTGCATGGACCTGGCCCTGGTGGCGCACCTCTGCGCCATTGAGTCCAGCGTGCCCTTCATGCACTTCTTCGATGGCTTCCGCACCTCCCACGAGATCCAGAAGATCGAGGTCATCGACCAGGAAGACATGGCCAAGCTGGTCAACCACGAGAAGATCGCCGAGTTCCGCAAACGCGCCATGAACCCGGAGCACCCCTCCCTGCGCGGCACCGCCCAGAACCCGGACATCTACTTCCAGGGCCGCGAGCGTTCCAACTCCTACTACAACGCCGTGCCGGGCATCGTCGTCGACGCCATGAAGAAGGTCGGCAAGCTCACGGGCCGCAAGTACAAGCCCTTCGACTACGTTGGCGCCCCCGACGCCACCAACATCATCATCGCCATGGGCTCCGGCTGCGAGGCCATTGAGGAAGTGGTGAACCTGATGCTGGCAAAGGGCGAGAAGGTCGGCCTGGTCAAGGTGCGCCTGTACCGCCCCTTCCATGTCGCCTCGTTCTTTGCCGCCATTCCCAAAACGGTGCAGAAGATCACCGTGCTCGACCGTACCAAGGAGCCCGGCGCCCTGGGCGACCCCCTGTACCAGGACGTGTGCGCGGCCTTCATTGAAAAGATTGGCGAGCGCGGCGGCGCCATGCCCATGTTCATCGCCGGACGCTACGGCCTGGGCAGCAAGGAATTCCGCCCCAACATGGTCAAGGCCGTGTACAAGAACATGGACAAGGCCAAGCCCAAGAACCACTTCGTTGTCGGCATCGATGACGACGTGACCAAGACCTCCCTGCCCGTGGGCCCCTCCCTGGAGACCACGCCCAAGGGCACCGTGCAGTGCAAGTTCTGGGGCCTGGGCTCCGACGGCACCGTGGGCGCGAACAAGAGCGCCATCAAGATCATCGGCGACAACACCCCGCTGTACGCCCAGGGCTACTTCGCCTACGACTCCAAGAAGAGCGGCGGCATCACCGTGTCGCACCTGCGCTTCGGCAAATCGCCCATCCAGTCCACCTACCTGGTGGAAAACGCCGACTTCATCGCCTGCCACAAGTCCAGCTACGTCACCATCTACGACGTCCTGGAAGGCATCAAGACCGGCGGCACCTTCCTGCTCAACTCCACCTGGAGCAGCGTGGAAGACATGGAGGCCAACCTGCCCGCCAGCGTGCGCCGCACCATCGCCGAAAAGAAGCTCAAGCTCTACACCATCGACGCGGTGAAGATCGCCACCTCCGTGGGCCTGGGCAACCGCATCAACATGATCATGCAGACGGCCTTCTTCAAGCTGGCCAAGGTGCTGCCCATCGACAAGGCCATCTCCCTGCTCAAGGACTCCATCCAGAAGGAGTACGGCAAGAAGGGCGACAAGATCGTCAAGATGAACGTGGACGGCGTCGACCAGACCCTGGCCAACCTCATCGAGATCAAGGTTCCCGCCAGCTGGGCCAAGGCCGCGGACAAGACCGCCAAGGGCGACAAGGTTCCCGCCTTCGTGTCCGATGTCATGCGCCCCATCCTGGCCCAGAAGGGTGACAGCCTGCCCGTCAGCGCCTTCACCCCGGACGGATCCTTCCCCGTGGCCACCTCCCAGTACGAGAAGCGCGGCGTGGCCATCAACGTGCCGGAATGGATCAAAGAAAACTGCATCCAGTGCAACCAGTGCGCCTTCGTCTGCCCCCACGCGTCCATCCGCCCCGTGCTGGTGAACGACGCCGAGGCCAAGAAGGCCCCCGCTGGCTTCACCACCCTGCCCGCCCAGGGCAAGGAGCTGAAGGGCCTGGGCTTCCGCATTCAGGTGAACACCCTGGACTGCATGGGCTGCGGCAACTGCGCCGACATCTGCCCCGCCAAGACCAAGGCCCTGGTGATGAAGCCCCTGGAGACCCAGACCGCCGTGGAAGTGCCCAACCAGGTGTTCAGCGAAACCGTGAGCCTGAAGGGCGAGCTGGTGAAGCGCGAGAGCCTGAAGGGCAGCCAGTTCCAGCAGCCGCTGCTTGAGTTCTCCGGCGCCTGCGCGGGCTGCGGCGAAACCCCGTACGTCAAGCTCATCACCCAGCTCTTCGGCGAGCGCATGATCATCGCCAACGCCACGGGCTGTTCGTCCATCTGGGGCGCCTCCGCTCCCACCAGCCCCTACTGCGTCAACAAGGACGGCTTCGGCCCGGCCTGGAACAACTCCCTGTTCGAGGACGCCGCCGAGTTCGGCTACGGCTTCACCATGGCCATCAACCAGCGCCGCGCCAAGCTCGACGACCTGGCCCACAAGGCCATCGCGGGCGATGCTCCGGCCAAGGTGAAGGAAGCCCTCACCGGCTGGCTGGCCGGCAAGAACGACCCCGCCGCGAGCCGCGAGTACGGCGACCAGCTAAAGGCCCTGCTGAAGGGCACCAAGGACCCGCTGTTGGCCGAGATCGCCGGCATGGGCGACCTGCTGACCAAGAAGAGCGTGTGGATCTTCGGCGGCGACGGCTGGGCCTACGACATCGGCTACGGCGGCGTGGACCACGTGCTGGCCAGCGGCGAGGATGTGAACATCTTCGTCATGGACACCGAGGTTTACTCCAACACCGGCGGCCAGTCGTCCAAGGCCACCCCGCTGGGCTCCATCGCCAAGTTCGCCGCCGGTGGCAAGAAGACCGGCAAGAAGGACCTGGGCCGCATGGCCATGACCTACGGCTATGTCTACGTCGCCAGCATCAGCATGGGCGCGGACAAGAACCAGACCCTCAAGGCCATCATGGAGGCCGAGGCCTACCCCGGCCCCTCCCTGGTCATCGCCTACGCTCCCTGCATCAACCAGGGCATCAAGAAGGGCATGGGCAAGAGCCAGGAGGAAGGCCGCCTGGCCGTCACTTCCGGCTACTGGCCGCTGTACCGCTTCAACCCGGCCCTGGCCGCCCAGGGTGGCAACCCCTTCAAGCTGGAGTCCAAGGCCCCCGACGGAACCCTGCAGACCTTCCTCTCCGGCGAGAACCGCTACGCCGCCCTGGAAAAGATGCAGCCCGAGGAGTCCAAGCGCCTGCGCGCCGGCATCGAGACCGCCTACTACGAGCGCTACCGCCAGCTGAAGCTCATGGACGACCCCAAGCTCGCCTGTGTTGAGGGCGGCCTGGACTTCACGCCTCCCCCCGCTCCGGAGGCCGCTCCCGCCGGGAACGCCAAGCCCTGCGCCATGTCCGACAGCGGGCACTCCACCAAGCCCTGCGACGACGGACGCGGCGGCAAGTAGCCCGCACACCGCACACCCATAACAAAGGCCCCGGAGCATACGCTTCGGGGCCTTTTCCGTTGGGGCGGGGGCACTCGCAGGGCGGGCAGGAACAACGCTTCTGCTGCTAGAGCTTCCCGGCGTACTCCGCATACCCGGCGGCCCGCAGCTCGCAGGCCGGGCAGGCCCCGCAGCCATAGCCCCAGGGGTGGCGCAGGCCGCGCTCCCCGGTGTAGCAGGTGTGGGTGTGCTCCAGAATAAGCGCCACCAGCTCCGCGCCGCCCAGGCCGTGGGCCAGCTCCCAGGTTTGCGCCTTGGTGAGCCACATCAGCGGCGTCCGCAGGTCGAAGCGCGCCTCCATGCCCAGGTTCAGGGCCACCTGCAGGGCCTTCATGGTGTCGTCGCGGCAGTCCGGGTAGCCGGAAAAATCCGTTTCGCAAACGCCGGTGACCAGCCGCCTGATGCCCCGGCGGTAGGCCTGGGCAGCGGCCAGGGTGAGGAACACGAGGTTGCGGCCAGGCACGAAGGTGCTGGGCAGGCCGCTCTTGGTCATGGCGATGGACACATCGTGGGTGAGCGCGGTCTCGCCCAACTGCTGAAACACATTCAGCGACATCAGCGTGTCCTGACCCAGGCGCTTGTCCCAGTCGGGGCGGAGAGCGCGGAAGCGGGCGAGCACCTCGGCCCGGCAGGTGAGCTCCACGGCGTGGCGCTGGCCGTAGTCAAAGCCCATGGTCTCCACCCGCGCATAGCGGCAGAGCGCCCAGGCCAGGCAGGTGGCGGAGTCCTGCCCGCCGGAAAAGACCACCAGGGCGCTGTCGTTGTCCAGTTCCACCATTGTTGTCGCTCCTGAAAATCAGACGCCGCGCCGCTCTGGCGGCCAGATGACTTTGTGCTGCTGCAGGTTGAGACGCACGGGCAGCCTGTCGGCCACCATCCATTCCACCAGCGTTGCCGGGGGCAATGTGCTGTAAAGCGGCGAGGCGTTGATGATAACGCGCTTCGGGTCCAGCCGGGGCAGCAGGCCCAGCATGTGTGCGTAGTCCTCGCGCCCGCCAATGACGAACTTGACCTCATCGCCGGGGCGCAGACGCTCCAGGTTGCCCAGGTCCATGCGCGCCACCTCCCCGCTGGAGGGGCCCTTCATGTCCACGATGGCGGTGGCGCCCTGGGGCAGCACGCTGATGTCCAGGCTGCCGTTGGTTTCCACCAACACGCGGAGGCCAGCGGCCAGCAGCCGCCGGGCCAGCTCCGGCGTTTCGGGCTGGAGCAGCGGCTCGCCGCCGGTTATCTCCACCAGGGGCAG